>NZ_JBGMEF010000045.1:0-17369 GCF_046365475.1 Anaerococcus kampingae | reverse complement strand
ATTGTACTATTTATTGTATCCATACCACAGTGACAAGCCCGTCGGCTCTAGGAGACAAGGAACCCGCCCCTCCGGCGCGTAGAGGAGCCCCGCGGAGCGGTTCGCAGCGAAGCGAGAAAGCCCCACCGGCGCACAGAGGACAGGCTTTTGCTTGATTTTCACAAGCCTTCGGATGTTTCAAATTATCGTTCTTAGGCTTATTTTGAAATTTGAGTGTCCGTAATAGGTCTCTCGGCTAGGCTCGAGACAAGGGGTAAAGAATGAAGCTTGAAAAGCTTCCCACCATAAAACTTAAGATTTTTCAAAAAAACTCTTGACAAGATGAAAATGTTATCATATAATGGACTTGTAATAAATGAAACGTTACAAAAATAAATTCTCATATAGTTTAAGCTAGGATTTTTATTTTGGATAAATTTTGAAACGTTACAAATTATTATTTTAAAAATTTAAGTGCAAGATATATTTTTTTATGATATAATTGAAACGTTTCAATTATTAAATTTTATTCAAGATAAAATAAAGGAGTTATAAGATGGCTACTATGAAGGATGTTGCTAACGAGGCAAAGGTTAGCTTAGGAAGTGTGAGTAATGTTATTAATGGAAGGGAGGTTAAGCCTGAGACTTATAGGAGGGTGATGGATGCTATTGAGAAGCTTAATTATGAAAAAAATGACCTAGCTAGTGGTCTTAAGAATAATAAAACTAATACTATTGGTTTAATTGTTCCTACTATCTGGCACCCGTTTTTTTCGGAGATGGCTTTTCATGTAGAACAAATTTTGCAAAAGAGAGGTTATAAGCTTCTTTTGTGCAATAGCAATGGATGTGAAGATAGTGAAATCCAATATTTGCAGATGCTTAGGAAGAATATGATCGATGGGATAATAGCGATTTCCTATTCTGATATTGAAGTTTATATTAATTCCAACTTACCTTTCGTAAGTATCGACAGAAAGTTTGATAAGAATATTAATTTTGTGGCTAGTCAAAACTACGAGGGTGGCCTTTTAGCTGCTAAAACCTTGGATAGTAAGGGGTGTAAAGAGCTTTTGTATGTGGGAAGTCATAATAAATTTATGAATGCTACCATGGACAGAAGAAGAGGTTTTGAAGATTTTTGTAAGGATAATAAGATATCTTATCACATTATTGATATGCTTGAGCCTTATGAGGGACTTGATGATCAGATTTATGCAATTTTTAAGGAAAATCCTGATATTGATGGAATTTTTACTATTAATGACTTTGTGGGCATGGATGTCATTGGGATTTTAAAAGCGATTGGTAAGGAAGTTTTAGACGATTACCAGCTGATTGGTTTTGATGGAATCAAGCTTAGCGAAGAGAAATCTTATATGGTTTCTACTATTGTCCAAGATGTTGAAAAGATTGCGACAAGGAGTGTGGATATCTTGCTTAAAAATATTGAAGATGAGAATTATTACGCTAATTCTTATGTAGAAGTTAGGTTCGAGGAGGGTGGAACGACTAAATGATTAAACTTATGGAAGGAGGCTTTTATGAAAAAAAATAAAAATATGATTAATGCAGACGATGAAATAGAACTGACTATTTGGCAACGACTTAAAGATCAATATCAGTTATTTTTGCTGCTTTTACCGGCTTTGCTGATTACTTTTATATTTAAATACATACCTATGTATGGAATCTTGATTGCCTTTAAGCAATATAACCCATTGAAGGGGATTTTGGGAAGTCAATGGATTGGCTTTGAACACTTTAGAAATTTCCTAACTTCACCAAACTTTAATGTATTGCTTGTAAATACTTTGAAGCTTTCTATTTATGGACTCTTGTGGGGATTTTTCCCTCCAATTATTTTAGCTTTGATGATAAATCAATTGATGTCTGATAGGATTAAGCAATATGCTCAAACTATCCTCTATACACCTAACTTTATCTCTACTGTTATTATAGTTGGTATGGTGTTTTTGTTCTTCTCAGCTAATGGTCCTATTGTTAGGATTCTTACGAGTATGGGGATTACGCCACCACAATTTCTAACTGATCCAGAGTCTTTTAGGTCCTTGTATATTGCTTCTGGAATTTGGCAGGGCATGGGATGGGCATCTATCCTATATACCAGTGCCTTAATTAGTATTCCACCAGATTTGTATGAGGCTGCTGAACTTGATGGGGCAAATCTATTCCAAAAGATTATAAATATAGAATTACCTGCCTTAAAGCCAATTATGATTGTAAACTTTGTTTTGGCTGTGGGTGGAATCATGGGTATCGGCTATGAAAAGGCTTACTTAATGCAGACTTCTCTTAACCTACCTACTTCAGAGATTATCTCTACCTATGTATATAAGATTGGTTTACAGCAAGGAAATTATTCTTATTCAACAGCTGTAGGGCTTTTTAACTCAGTTATTAACTTGATTTTATTGGCAGTTACTTACTTGTTTGTGAATAAGATTGAAAAGAAGAAGGGGTAAATATGAATGTTAATTCTATGACTAGGGTTGATAAGAATATCAGAAGAATAAATATTATCTGCTTAGTAATCATCTTGCTTTTGATCCTTGTGCCTATGATTTATGTCTTGCTGGCAAGTTTTATGGCACCTGATACCTTGCTTAGCAAGGGAGTTAGTCTTAATCCAGCAGACTGGACTGTAGAAGGCTATAGGAGGGTCTTTAGTGATAAGAGTATCTTAAGGGGATTTTTCAACTCTTTAATCTACTCATTTGGCTTTGCGACCTTAAATGTTGTTGTAACAATGATGGCTGCTTATCCAATGAGCAGGGATGACCTTGTTTTTAAAAAGGGAATTTATGTATTTTTTGTAATAACCATGTTTTTTGGTGGAGGTCTCGTTCCAACCTACTTGCTTGTAAAAAATCTCGGCATGCTTGATACTGTTTGGGCTTTGATCTTGCCAGGATGCTTATCAGTCTTTAACTTGTTTTTGGCTCAGGTTTATATAAAAACTTTGCCAAAAGAGATGATTGAGGCAGCTAAGGTAGATGGAGCAAGTGAGATCCAAGTCTTTACAAAAATTATAGTGCCTTTATCTAAGTCAATTATGTTTGTAATATTCTTATATTCCTTTGTTGGAATGTGGAATAGTTACTTTGATGCAATGATTTATATTAAATCACCAGAATTAGAGCCTTTGCAAATAGTTTTAAGAAAAATTTTGGTTCAAAACCAACCAAACATGAATATGATTGGCCAGCAAACAGCTATGGCTGAACTAAAGAAAATAGCAGAATTAGTTAAGTATTCTACTATCGTTGTTTCCAGTGTACCATTAATAGTTATGTTCCCATTCTTCCAAAAATATTTTGAAAAAGGAATTTCAGTAGGAGCAGTGAAAGGATAAATTATGAATATTAAAAAATGTATTATAGCTTTAACAATACCAGCCTTACTAGTAGGTTGTGGATCTAAAGAATCTAAGACAACAAGTAGTGAAGACTACGGCCTTACAGATGTAAGCCTTCCGCTAAAAGATAAGGTGAGCCTAAAAGGTATCACATCTAGTTCACCTCTAGCACCAGAAGACCCAAATGAAAAACTAATTTATAAGAGATTAGAAGAAGATACAAATGTTCACATAGACTGGACAAATTATAACAGTGACTTTGCAGAAAAGAGAAATCTAGATATAGCTGCAGGTGATTTGCCAGACTTTATTTGGAACTCAGAAGCAAGTGATGCTGACCTAATGACTTGGGCAGATTCAGGTGTAATAGTGCCAGTTGATGAGCTTGTTGAAAAATATATGCCAAATCTAAAGGAAATTTATGATAAATATCCAGAATATAAGGCCATGATGGTAGCTCCTGATGGCAAGATGTATTCCTTCCCATGGATAGAAGAATTAGGTAATGATAAGGAATCAATCCATACTGTAAATGATATTCCATGGATAAATGTAGAATGGCTAAAAAAATTAGGTCTAGAAATGCCTAAAAATCCACAAGAACTTAAAGAAGCCCTCATAGCCTTTAGGGATAAAGATCCAAATGGTAATGGCGAAAAAGATGAGATTCCATTCTCCTTTATAGATGCCGATGGCAATGAAGACTTTAAATTTATCATGGCAGCCTTTGGAGGAGATGGGGACAATGACCAACACCTAGTAGTAGGCAATGATGGAAAGCTAAACTTTACAGCAGATGATGATGAATATAGGGCAGGAATTGAATATATGAATGACCTATATAATGAAGGATTAATAGACCCTGAAGCCTTTGAACATGATTGGAACACCTATATAGCCAAGGGTAAGGATATGAGATATGGTATGTATTTCACCTGGGATAAGGGAAATGTAAGTGGAATGAATGATTCCTACGATGCCATGGATGTAATGGAAGGTCCAGATGGAGTAAAGAGAGTAACAAGGACAAATAACATGGGCTTTTCAAGAGATAGGCTAGTAATTACATCAGCAAACAAAAATCTAGAGCTAACAGCAAAATGGATTGACAAAATGTATGAGCCTCTTCAATCAGTACAAAACAACTGGGGAACCTATGGTGATGAAGACCAACAAAACATCTTCGAAATGTCTAAAAATGATGCAGGAGAGCCAATGCTTAAGCATCTTCCACTAAATGGAACAGCTCCTGGAGAATTAAGACAAAAGACAGAAGTAGGTGGCCCACTTGCAATTCTAGATGAATACTATGATAAATATACAACCATGCCAGATGATGCTAAATGGAGACTAGATATATTAAAAGAAAAATATACTCCTTATGCAGAAAAGGATGAAATTTATCCAAAATTATTTGCAAGCAAAGAGGACCTAGAAAGACTAGCTCAAATTGAAGCAGATCTTAAACCATACATCCAAAGAAGTCGTGCAGAGTTTATCCAAAATGGAATAACAGATGAAAGCTGGAATGCTTATAAGGAAGAATTAAAACGACTTGGCCTAGAAGAATGGCTAGAAATCAAACAAAGAAACTTCGACGATTACAAGAAAAAGTAGGGGTAATAATGGAATTTAACTTGAAAAACGCAAATGAATTTATAGAAAAGAATAAAGAGTCCATTAATAAAAAGTTTTTCCCAAAAATAAATTACGCCGCACCTATAGGTTGGATTAATGATCCAAATGGGGTCAGTGTAAAAGATGAATATTATCATTTATTCTACCAACACTATCCTTATGATGCTTGCCACGGCCCTATGCATTGGGGTCATGCAAGGACTAAGGATGGACTAGTATGGGAAAACCTACCAGTAGCCCTAGCCCCTGATATGGCCTATGACAAAAATGGAGTATTTTCCGGATCTGCAATCTTTGTAGAAGATGAGCTCTACCTAATGTATACAGGCCACCTTACAGAAACTGACCACGGTCAGGTAAGACAAAATCAAAATATAGCTAAGTCAAAAGATTATATAAACTTTGAAAAATATGCCAATAATCCTGTTCTTGATGAAAAAGATCTGCCAGCTAATATCTCAAAAGAAGACTTCAGAGACCCTAAAGTCTTCAAGAAAGATGACAAGTATTATGCAGTGATAGGAACAAAGACAGATGATAAAATAGGTACAGTTCTCCTTTATGAATCAGAAGATATGCTAGCTTGGACCTATAAGTCTATACTCATATCAGATGAAGCCTATCTAGGGGATATGGCAGAATGCCCAGACCTTTTACTCTTTGAAGATAATAAGGCGGTCCTCTTAGTAAGTGCCATGAATTACAATTACCAAGGCAAAAAACATCCACATAAGACGATGTTAATAGAAGGAAGGATGGATTGGGATAATTACAAATTCCTGGCAGAATCTACTAGAGAGATGGACTTTGGCTTTGACTATTATGCTCCTCAAAGTGCCAAGGAAGATGGTGACTACTTTGCCATAGCTTGGAACCAAGCCTGGGGCTCAAGCCTAATACCAGGAGAAGAAGGCCATAAATGGATGGGACAGATGACAATTCCTCAATTAATTTTTGAAGAAGATGGCAAGATAAAAAGAACCATCCACCCAAAAGCCCTAGCAAAAAAGACCCTAGTTAAAAAAGAAAAAATAAGCGAAGGGCCAATTAGCTTAGAAAATGGCAATTTCATAGAGTTTGAAACAAAGCAAAGAGGGCTTTTAAAATTAAGCCTTGCAAATGATAAAGAAGCCTTTGATTTTAACTTTGACTTAGCAAATAATAAGGCAAGTTTTGATAGGTCAAAGATGGCCTATAAGATAAAGACAGAACATGGTTTTGATATCAATAAAAAATCCTTTGATCTAGACTTTAATGATGAGAACAAATTTAAAATCATAGTGGATAGGTCATCAATTCAAGTATATATCAATGATGATTATTCCATATCTAATACCTATTATTCTGATAGTGAATTGGATAGGATAATAATAGAAGAAAAAGATTTGCTTGACGAGATAAGAATTTATGACCTGCTGGGAGAGAATAAATGTATGGAGCAATAGAAGCTGGCGGCACAAAGATGATTTGTGCCGTAAGTGATGAAAATTTTAATATTATAGAAAAAATTCAATTTCCTACCACACTTCCTGAAGAAAATATCAAAGAAATGATAGACTTCTTTGGCAAATATGATAAGGCTTTAAAAGCTATAGGCCTTGGAACTTTTGGTCCAGTAGATATAAATCCAGAATCTAAGACCTATGGTTACATCTTAAACACTCCAAAAAAAGGATGGCAAAACTTTGATTTTGTAGGTTCCTTAGAAAAGGGACTTGGTATAGATGTATATCTTACAACAGATGTCAATGCAGCAGCCTATGGTGAACTAAAAGAAGGTGCAGGCAAGGGACAAAATTCTCTAGCCTATTACACCTTTGGTACAGGAGTAGGCGGAGGAGTTATACAAAATAAGGACTTTATAGGAGGAAGGGGCCACCAAGAACTTGGACACATGATTGTAAATAAGCATCCAGATGATAAGTTTGAAGGAATATGTTATGCTCATGGGACATGCCTTGAAGGTCTTGCATCTGGTCCATCCATCGAAAAGAGATTTGGAATCCCAGGCAAGGACCTACCTATAGAAGATAAGTTTTGGGATATAGAAGCCTACTATATAGGTCAATGCGTTTATAATACAGTCCTAGCCTTTAACCCAGACGTGATAGTCCTAGGTGGTGGTGTTATTCAAAAAGAAGGCCTAATAGAAAAGGTTAGAGATAATTATAAAAAACTAATGAATGACTATATCTCAGTTGAAAATGTAGATAAATACATCGTGAAACCTGATAGAAATGGCGAGTCTGCAATAATCGGAGCACTCCTCCTGGCAAGAGATAAGGCAAGAGAAAAGGTTGGATAATTATGGTAGATATAAAATTAGAAAATGTTTATAAAAAATACGACAAGGCGACTGATTATTCTGTAAAAGACTTTAATCTAGACATAAAAGATGGGGAATTTATAGTCTTTGTAGGTCCATCAGGATGTGGTAAGTCTACAACACTTAGGATGATTGCAGGACTTGAGCATATTACAAAGGGAAAATTATATATAGATGGCAAGCTTATGAATATGGTTCCTTCAAAGGACCGTGGAATTGCAATGGTATTTCAATCCTACGCCCTCTACCCACACAAGAATGTCTATGACAATATGGCCTTTGGTTTAAAGCTAAGAAAATATAAAAAAGATGAGATAGACAAGAAAGTAAGGGGAGCAAGTGCAGTCCTAGGTCTTGATGAATATTTAGACAGGAAACCTGCAGACCTATCTGGTGGTCAAAGACAAAGGGTGGCCCTAGGTCGTGCTATAGTAAGGGATGCCAAGGTATTTTTAATGGATGAACCCCTATCAAACCTTGATGCAAAACTTCGTATGCAAATGAGGGCTGAAATATCAAAGCTCCATGACCAATTAGATGCCACAACAATATATGTAACCCACGATCAGACAGAAGCCATGACCATGGCTGACAGGATAGTCATAATGAATGAAGGACTCATCCAGCAAATTGGAAGCCCAATAGAACTTTATGATGACCCGGCCAATACCTTTGTGGCAAGCTTTATAGGATCACCTGCTATGAACTTGGTAGAAGCAAGGCTTGAAGATGGCTATTTAAGAAAAGGCGAAGACTTAGCCATAAAGATTCCAGAAAATCAATATCAAAAACTAAAAGACCTTGGTTATGATGGAAAAGAATTGATATTTGGAATTAGGCCAGAAGATATAAGCACAGAAGTTGACTATGGTAATAAGTACCACGCTGATATGAAATTATCAGAACTTTTAGGCTCTGACACAATCTTTTATGCAAGCATAGGAGATGAGGAATTCATCATAAAAGGCGATAAGGAATCCTATACTAAGGATAGCTTTATAAATATCAGTTTTAATGCTGAGAAAATAAAATATTTTGATAAGGAAGACGGACATTCTTTGATTAGACACCTAGTAGAAGAATAAAAATATATGTATCCCTCCCGAAATCCCCTAAGATTTATTATTGATTCAAGGGGATTTTTTTTATTTAGATAACTTTATAGTATTTGAGTGTACGTAATAGATATGACAACTTTGTTTACGATAAGGGGTAAAGAAGAAAGCTCGTAAAAGCTTCCAAACTCCCTTGCTTCGAGCCTAGTCGAGAAGCTTAAAGATTTTGTAGGGGGTTAAAAGATACTTAAGGCAGGCTTTTGCTTTATTTTCAAATTATTAAAATTCTAACGGTTTAGATAGCCTTATCCCATTTAAATCCATGCCTGTGGCTGGTATTAGGATGTAGGATTTGCCGTCTATTTTTTCTTCTTTGATTGTTGTGATTTCATCTTCTGGGATGGTGATTTTTATGCCTGTATCTGAGACTAGCTTGTAGTCCTTGGCTAGGATGTTATCTACTATCAGCTTGGTGTCTTCTTCTATTTCGACTTCCTTGCCGCCTAGGGATTCTAGGATTTCTTTGATTTCCTCTTTTTCGAGTGTTGGGATTATCTCGCTTTCCTTGGCCTCTTCAGACATTTCTTTGAGCTTGTCATTGAGGATTACCAGGTTTTTGATGGTTTTCTTATCTTCTAGGGATTCTTCGACTAGGATTTTGTAATAGTCTTGTTGGTAGTCTACCTTGCTTGGCATAGTACAGGCCAGGATTTCTTCTTCGAAGGCCTCGTCTCTTTTGCTGTTGTTTTTGACATAGTAGAGGCATTCGTAGATGTGGGCCTGCCTATCTGTGAAGGATGGGTAAAGCAGGCCAAAGTCTGGGGCCTTGACTGTAGACTTGTTTTCGCTTTCGGAAAATTTCCTTTCTTCTTGGTCATAGATTAGCTTAGCTTTTGGATTTGCTGTCGGGCAGATGGCTAGGATGAAGAAGGAATATGTCTCTTCGCTATCGCCTGAATAAGATCCGTCTTGGGCCTTTTCTATTACATCATAGACTCCGTGGCCTAGGATTATGGCGTAGTTGCCATCTGTCTGATAGGTCCCTCTTATTTTTTCTACGAGTTTATTTATATCTGTCTCTTCGTTATTTTTTGAGATTTGGTAGAAGAGTTCTTGCTGGGAATTTGTCTCGTATTTGCCAGTAAATTCTAGGTTTAGGAGATTTTTCTCGAGATTGCCCGAGAGAGCTTTCTTGAATATTTCATCATAAAGGTCTTTTTCTCTGACTGTTAAAAGCCCATAGGCGAAGGCATCTTCAAAGATTATCTCGCCTTCTGCATTGATATAGTAAGTATAGATGGTATCAAGCCTTGATTGGTCAGGCCTGATTATTTTTTTGATTTCGTTTATTTCTTTTTTCTGCATGTTTCACCTCAGGATTAATTATACTATTTCTAGTCCGATCTGATCAGCTGGAATAAGAAAAATCGCCCCAGAATTTAATTTAGGGGCGATTTTTCTATCTTGGTGATATTTTGTAATTTATGCCATTTACAAGGCTTACCTCATAAGGACTATCGCTGAAGTAGCCTTCTAGAAAGGCTAGACGGTGGGTGTGGTAGGTGGATTGTTCTTCTTTTAGGTTAAGATTTCCTTCTTGGATTTGGAAAGATTCGTGGTGATCGTGGCCGTGGCCTTCCTCACATGTCGCTTCTTTTGATTTTTCCATGTCTATTTCCTCATCGTATTTAGAGTGGAGGTTGTTATTTGTAATTAGATAGAGGCTTTCTCCATCTACCATGGCTGCTAGGCCCTGATCGCATGGCATCCCATCTAGGAGATAGGTGTTTAGGGCTTTAAATACTTGTTCAAAGCTTGAAAAGTCTTTGTCCTTGCCACACTCCTGTCCTAATTTGTATAATTTTTCATCAGGGTCTTTGGTTAATTTTATGGCTTTGTCTAGCCTTGTTTCGACTATATCTATTTTTTCTTGCAAATATCCGTGGATATTTTCTTGATCTAGAATTTCTTCTAGAGGCTTTGTTGAAACTGGATCTGGTTTTATATCTTGAATATGACCATCCATTAGGTATTCTGTAATTTTATCTTGGAATTTTATTTTTTCATACATCATATAATGGATGGGTCCGAGTGTTTTTGACATATTTTCTCCTTTGATTTTTCTTTGCTTTTATATTATAAGTTTGAATCTATAAAGATTCAAGCGGAATTTATTTTTTGAGTGAGTTAACAAACTAATATACTTAAGACAAATTTTTGACAATTTAAAAAATATAAGCTATAATATGGATATAAAGAATACGATTTCACTTGAAATCACAGGAGGAATACATGAAAAATAAGTTTAAGTCACTCATGGCTTTATCTTTAGCTGTAGTTCTTACAGCTTGTGGTGGAGCTAAAGAAGCGGACAAGGGAGCAGATACTAAAGAAGCTGCTAATACCGATGCTGCTACAAAGTTAACAGTTCAAGCTGAAGAAGGTTGGGTAGATTATTACAAAGCTGCAGCAGAACGTGTTAAAAAACAATTCCCTAATGCAGATATCGAGATTAAAACAGTTGGTTCTTTTGACAACTTAGATATTATCGATTCTACAGATGCTACAAATGAAGACGTTGCTGATCTTTTTGCAATTCCTGCAGATAGACTTTACGGTTTACATGGTAATGACGTACTTGGCGCAATTGATTCTAAAAAACTTGCTGAAGAAATCGGTGGTTGGGATGACTTTGATAAGGGATTAGGTGGAAACTTCAATATAGATGGTGAATATTTTGCTTTCCCATTCAATATAGAAACACTTATCACTTATGTAAACTCAGCAAATGCTAAAGAAAAGAACGTAGACCTATCTAAACCTATCGAAATTGAAGATGTTGCAGATGAATCTACAGTTTTATTCCCATTATTTGATGCTTGGTACGGCGTTGCTGCTACTAACTCTTCAAATATCGAACTTCTTGGCAAAAAAGAAGACGGAACACTTTACTCAGACTTTACTAAAGAATGGGATGAGCTTGAACCAGAAAAACAAGCTACAGTTAAGGCACTTTTCGATTATTGGAAAAAACACAACGAAGCTGGCACACAATTATTTGATGCTGATGCAGGTTGGGGTTATATAGATGATACATTCAAACCAGGCAACGGCGGTGTTGCTAGACTTGGTGGACCATGGGATGCAGCTGCTATAGGCGAACAAGCAGGTGAAGGCAACCTAGAAATTCATCCAATCGGTCAACTAACATTGGCAGGCAAACCACTAACACACTGGCAAGGTGGTTGGGGACTTGCAATGAACGCTAGAATAGAAGAAGATGCTGACAAGGTAGCTCTTGCAGAAGCTATGATCAAAGAAATTGTTAACCCAGAATTTGCAGCAGACCTATACAAGGCTTCAGGTAAGATTCTTGAAAACGTACCAGTAGAAAAATATAAAGAAATGGATCTTTCAGATACAGACAAGAACATCATTGAAGCTACAATCGCTTCTTACAAAGAAGCTCCAGCTAGACCACTATTCAAAGAGTGGGGCGATGTTTGGGATACCTACAAAAACGCAATCCTATCTTGGAACTCTGTAAAACCAGCAGACGAAAAGGCAGCATATGCAGAAATAAAAGCTTCATTTGATTCAATGATGGCTAACTTTAACAAATAATTAAATTAAATAGAGGGTGATCCTTAGGGATTGCCCTTTATTCAAGTATTATGGATATAGCAAAAAAAAGAGAAAGATTTCTCTACCAGATACTGATAATATCAGCTCTTTTGATCCTAAACTTCTCGCTTGAGACAATGATGATGGCAAAAGACCCAGATATTTACAGTACAATCGCAAAAGTAAAGCAGGAGCTTACTTATGGAGATTACCTCAATGCACTGATATTTAACTTATTTATAAAGGTAATCAATCCAATAGTAATATCCCTATACACCTTTTTTACTATTAAAAAATACGGCATAAATATGTTTTATAAGATATTTTTTGGAGGAATGACTTTAATTGGAATAATTAATCACCTCCTACAATTCTCATTTGGCTCAGTATTTTATTATATAGGCCTAATACTCGATATAGCCCTATTAATAGTAATCACAAGGCAAGAAAGGTAAAAGAATATGACTTATGAAAAAAACCTTTATGATAGGAGGGGCCAGACTTATCCAAGAAAGAATCAATATATAATTGATCAAATCGAAGGCAATAATAAGTACTCAAAGGCTGACCACCCTTATAATAAAAAAGTTAAGGAATATAAAGAAGAGAAGAAAAAACTCTTAGATCAAGCTATCAAAGAAGCAGTCAAAGATAATAGTTCTCATGGGGAGAAATACCTAAATCAACTTCATCAAAAAAGTCAGATTGCTAGTAAGATGAAAGACTTCTATGAGGCAAATAAGGAACTTTCTTATGACTCTCTTCTTGATTATAAATTAAATGAACTAGACCTTACGGCTATTCCAGAGATAATCAAACACGATTCATACCTAAAGGACCAACTAGCAAATGCTAACGAAAGATTAGCAAACCTAACCGATGATAGGATCAAAGCTGAATCTAAACTAATCGAAGAAGATAGAGCTACCCTTAAGGAAAAATATGACAAAGACCTAAAAGATTTAGAAAAATCTTTCAAAGAAGGTCTGATCTCAAAGAAAGCCTACAAGGCAACCAAAGAACAATTAAAACAAAAATTCAAAGACCAAAATCTAAAAATTGACTACAGAAATCCAGAAAAATCTATCAAAGAAGAAATAGATTCTCTAAAGTACAAGATTAAACAAGATTACAAGCACTCAATGAAGATTTTGGAAGAAGATAGGTCTGACATCAGACGTAGGACACCAGTCGAAGTAGAAAACCAAAGTGCAATCAAATCCATATTATCAGCACCTATTCCAGGGCTTGGCCAATTGTTAAACGGCCAATGGCAAAAGGCAATAATGTTTTTCCTTGGAGCTTTATTTATCTATCTAATAGCCCTACCATATGCCCTAGGCTTCGGTAACTACCAAGGTCAAGGTATAGCAGGTCTAGTATCCCTAGCCCAAGGCGGCAAGAGACTAGATAGGTCAATCATCTTTATGATTGAGGGTGTACTTGCTATAGTATTTGTAGTACTTGCTATGGCAATATACGTATTTTCTTTTAAAGATGCCCACAAGACAGAAAAAGACCAGCTTAAGGGTATCAGACCAAACTCATTTTTTGAAACAAAGAAGATGATGAGAACAGATGGCTTCCCATATTTGATTTCAACACCAGCCCTACTAGTAATAATATTTATAGTAATGGTGCCAATTATCACAGCCATCCTAATTTCCTTTACCAACATGGACCCACAACACCAAAACAAATTTGAATGGATAGGACTAAACAACTACCTAACCATAGCAAAGGGTCAAGGTATTGCAGGTAAGGCCTTCTGGCATATCTTTGCTTGGACAATAATTTGGACCTTAGGTGCATCAACCCTAGCAATAGTTCTAGGCTTTGTCTTTGCTCTAATGGTAAATAACGAAAGAATCAAGGCTAAGAAGGTATTTAGAACAGTTTACCTATTGCCATGGGCAATACCAGCCTTCATCACAATCATGTTCTTCTCAATCATGACAAGCCGTGGTGGTGTAATAACAGAGGCGATAAACTCGGTCTTTAATGTAAGCTTAGATATCAAAAATAACACAGTTCAAACTAGAACTGCCCTCATACTCCTCCAAGGATGGTTGGGTCATTCCTACATCTTCCTACTCACAACAGGAGTATTACAAGCCATTCCAAAAGACCTCTACGAAGCTGCAAGTATAGATGGAGCAACAGGTTGGCAAGCAACAGCCAAGATTACAATTCCACTTGTACTCTTCCAAATAGCGCCAATGCTAATCAACCAATATACATTTAACTTCAACAACTTCTCAATAATTTACCTATTTAACGGCGGTGGACCTTTCAATCCACAGGTTTATGGTAACTTAGCGGGATCAAGTGATATTTTGATTTCATACATTTATAACTTAACTATGAATAGTCAGTACCAAGCTATAGGTGCTGCCATAACTGTATTTATTTCAATCTTACTTATAGTTATTTCCTTCATAGGTTACATGAAATCATCAGCCTTTAAGGAGTATTAATATGGCAAAGAAAAATAAAAACAAAGACCTATATTTATCTGACCTCCAGCCCTTATCAGCTGCAGGTAAGCTAGCCTTAGGTATATCATATTTAGTCTTATTTATATGGGCGGCCATCATTCTTGTACCCCTTGCCATAATGGTAATTTCATCATTTAACGGCAACCAAGGCCAATATATATCTATGACTAGTAAGTTCGTATTCTCACTTGACAACTTTAAGTTTTTATTCCAAAAAACTCAATTTGTCAGATGGGTAGTAAATACACTAAAGATAGCAACAGCAACAACAGCCCTAACCCTAATCTTTGTATCCTTTACAGGCTATGCCTACTCAAGATTCAGATTTAAGGGTAAGAAGGCATCATTAATCACAATAATGCTTGTACAAATAATCCCAGCCTTTGCAGGAATTACCGCTTTCTATGCTATCCACACAATCATATCAGGTATAGTACCAGTATTTTCCCGCTCAATGATGCTGATATTAATTTATTCAGGTGGAGCAATAGCAGGTAACACCTTTATCCTAAAGGGCTACCTAGACTCAATATCCCCTGAGCTAGACGAGGCAGCAAGGATAGATGGTTGTTCAAACTTCCAGGTCTATAGGCTAATAATCATGCCGCTTGCAAGACCAATGCTTGCAATCATAGCCCTCCAATGTTTCATAGGACCATTCCTAGATTACATGATGCCAAAGATACTTCTAACAAATCCAGCTGACTACACCTTGGCAACAGGCTTATTTACACTAATAAGCGATATGAGAAACATGAATCAGCCAGCCTTCGCAGCAGGTGGATTCTTATCAGCCATACCAGTCATGCTCTTATTCTTGTTCTTACAAGATGAGCTAGTAGGTGGATTGTCATCAGGTGCAGTTAAGGGATAGGAGAGAAAAATGCGCGTAACATTAGATAATTTAGGAAAAAAATACGAAGGTAGAGATAAATTTACCATCAGAAATATAAATCTTGAAATAGACGATAAGGACTTTTGTGTAATCCTAGGTCCTTCAGGTTGTGGTAAATCAACCTTAATCAGAATGATAGCAGGACTAAACTCAATAACAGAAGGAACCCTATCATTCAACGATAAGATAATGAACACAGTAGAGCCAAAAGATAGGGACATAGCCATGGTATTCCAATCTTATGCTCTTTACCCACACATGACAGTGTATGATAACATGGCCTTCTCATTAAAAATGAAAAATGAGAGAAAAGAAGTAATCGACAAGAGAGTCCAAGAAGCTGCAGAAATCCTACAGCTAAAAGACTACCTCTACTCAAGACCAAGTGATATCTCAGGTGGTCAAAGACAAAGGGTAGCCCTAGGCCGTGCTATAGTAAGGAAACCATCAGTATTCCTAATGGATGAGCCCCTATCAAACCTAGATGCCAAACTAAGAGAGCACATGAGGGTAGAAATAGTAAGAATCCATAACCAACTAGATACAACCAGTGTCTACGTAACCCACGACCAAACAGAAGCCATGACCATGGCCACAAAGATTGTCCTTCTAGATAAGGGAATCATCCAACAAGTAGGAGCCCCAGTAGAATTCTACGAAAGACCACAAAACCTCTTCGTAGCAGGCTTCATCGGATCTCCAACCATGAACATCATAGAAGGAAAAGTAGAAAATGGAATGTTCGTAAATAACTCTGGCCAAATGAAAATAAAAGCCAACGAAAAAGATGCAGCAGTCCTTAAAAACTACGAAGGCAAAAAAGTCTACCTCGGAATCAGAAGCGAGAGATTTATAGCAGAAGATAGAGACTACAACACAGTAGAATCCAACATCGAAGTAATAGAAATGCTAGGAAAAGAACAAATAATCTATTCAAAGATGGCAGATGGCACAGACCTAGTAATAAGCCAACCAGGCCATTTAGAATACAACATAGGCGATAATACCAAATTTGCCCTAGATCCAGAAGCCCTACACTTCTTCGATGGAGAAACAACAGAAAGAATAAACTAAAGCTACTACCGGGACCAAAATCCCGGTAATAGTTTAAATTGAAGCAGGACTATTTAACTTGAAACTTACAAGCTAAAAGATAAAATGAATAAAAGTAAGTAAAAGGGGAGGAAATATGAAAAAATCAAAGAAAATAATGATGACCATGGCCTTAGGCCTATCACTTGGAGCCCTAGGATTTGGAGTAAGTGCAAATTTGGATACTAATACAGCCTATGCAGAAGAAAATCAAGTAGACTTATGGTTTAGACTTCTAAGAAAAGTAGGCGATAATAAAAATTATGGAATAGGGTATAGTGCAACCTATGTCTATATCAATGGTGTACCACAAGTACTTCATGGTGCTAAGGGAACAGGTCCACTAAAATGTAATAGAGGCGAAAGAGTAACCTTCAAACTAAAAGAAACAGACGAACCAGGAGCGCCTTTTGTAGCAGAAGGTGAATTTGATGTACCTCTAAAAGGATATAAAGATGGCGATGGAATAGAAATCAAGATGAGAGAACTAGACCAAAGTTCATCAAAAACCGAAAACAAAACATCAGAAGTAAGCAAACAAGCAATAGCAAACTTAAAAGCAGCTATACACAAAGCAGAAGTAACAAGGAGCTCTTGCCAATTTCTAATTAGAACAGCACCAGATACTATAAAACCAGTAAGAGCTATACTAGACGAATTAATGGCAAAACAAGTAAAATTAATAAAACAAGCTGAGGCTATGTTGGCTAAATATGATAAATAATTAATTTTTGAAAGAAGGTTTTAGGGGGCATCCCCCTAAAACCCTCTTTTTTTATACAATATAAAATATTTGCTTTATTATCAGAATTAATAATATTATGTAGTATTTTTCTTCGTAATTTTATCTTTTAATAAATTATATTTATATACTATTGAAT
>NZ_JBGMEF010000044.1:0-6105 GCF_046365475.1 Anaerococcus kampingae | reverse complement strand
GCTACAACTTTTTGGGGGTACCATAGGGGCCTCTGCCGCCCCCTTAGCGTTCCCCCTTATTACGAAGATTCAATAATAAATAATCATAATTTAATAAAAGATAAAATAACGAAGAATTAAACTAAATAATAATATTATCTTGGATAATAAAACCCCCAATAATAACATATTATTTTATTGTAAAACAATCATCCAATTTTATTGTAAAACAAAACCCAAGCAATCCAATAAGCTCTTAGCCCAATCTTCTTCAGAATGGGTGTCTCCGCTTATTATTCTTAATTTTATATTATCTATTGGAATCCCTGCCTTTATTAGGAGGTCATAATATTTTATCGATGAATCTATATAGGCTTGGCTTATTTTTCTTTCCCCACTCTCTTCTGTGCCTACTTTGATGTAGATTTTTTGGTTGGATTTTAGTCTTGTATCTTTAAAGTAATTTTCAAATTCATCCTTAAAGGCGAAACTTGCTAGGGAGAATATGCCTAAGTTTCCTATTTTGGCTTGGTATTTTTTGCCTATAAAGGCTGATATATTGGCTCCGGCTGATGAGCCAATCATTGATGTAAATTTCTTACTTTTTTTAGTCCTAAATTTCTGGTCTATAAAGGGCTTTAAGGTATTTAAAATGAAATCTGCATAAGCATCCCCTTCTGGCCTTTCTATTTTTAAGTCTGCTAGACTTTGATCAAGGGGCCAAGGACTATATTCTGCCATCCTTGCTGGGCTATTATCTATGGCTACACCTATGAATTCTTTAAGATTTTTATTGTCCCTGATTGTTTCTATGAGTCCCCAAGATCTACCTGAATAGGATTCATTGTCAAAGAAAATATTTTGCCCATCGTGTAAGTAGACTACCGGATATTTTCTAGATTTATTTTGATTGTAAGAATAGGGCAAGATTACCCTTATCCTTCTTATTTCTTTTTTATAATCCATTTCTAGGTAATATTCTTCAAGATTATTTTCCCTTTTTATATTAGACATGGCTTTTCCTTTCTTTTTATTTCTATAATTATATAATTTTATAGATATATATCAATAAAAAGGTCCTCTTGGTTATTTATATATAAAAAATCCAGCCTATTTTAAGCCAGGCTGGATTTTTCTTAATCATGTATAGTTTTATATATCGATATAATTTCAAGTGAATATAAGGCCCTTAATCGTGGTGGTGATGGTGTGTATAGGCCCACTTGTCATGTTCTGTAAATATTATTCCTTGGGTCTTGTTGTATAAGATTATCCCATAAGCCTCAAAAGCTTCATCATGATCATTGTCTTCTTCATCATGATCTTGGTGATTATGATCATGGTCATCATGACCTTCTTCCTCATGAACCTCTTCAATAATTTCCTTATACTGGTTATTTTCTAAAAGATAAGCATCAAGTGGGGCTCCCTTTAGGTAGAGAATGTATTCATCATCTACTCCCAAGCCATTCGCAAAGTCTACCCAAGATTGGTATTTGATTTCCGCATCTGGCCCCTTTTGATTATTTATTGAAAAATCGGTTAACTTCAGCTTATAGATTCCCTTTTCTATTGTATCGACTATTTTAAATTTACCAGAAAAAATAGACTTATGAATCTCAGACCTATTATAGGTCTCCTGACTTTCTGTCTTTAGTCCAAAATCTTGACCATCTAGGTCAGAGTTTGAGAGAAAATCTCCATCGAAGTCGCCCTTGTCATAAAAATTGAGCGAGCTATAGGCGTAGGGATTTGAAAATGAATCTTTTAGGTTTTTGCCATCAAGAAAGTTAAAGACTTGTTCATTTAAAGATTTAGCTTGGCTTATTTGTTTTTTAGTATTTTCTTTTTCTTGGCCTTGGCCTGCACATCCTACTAATATCAGGCAAAGCCCTAACAAAAATATTTTTTTCATATACATCCTTCATTATAAGTTATTAAAATATTTTACTCTTTTTAAGCCTATATTAAATTTAAAAAGACCCATTTAAGGGCCTTGCTTAAATAAATTTAAATGTTTCTGATAGGTCTTTGCGGTTGGTGTGGTTAGCAAGTGGTTTGCCATCACCATTGGCATAGCCTAAATCTATTAGGCAGACTATTTGCTCATTTTCTGGTAAATCTAGGGCCTTTGCAAGCTCATCTGGATCAAAGAAATTAATCCAACAAGAATCAACCCCTTCATAAGCAGCAGCAAGGACCATGTGGGTTGCCACAATTGTCGCATCTTCCACACCAGAATCATACTTATCGCCAGGATATGTATATATATTATCCTTATCGAAGGCAACAACAAGCACTGTAGGTGCCCCATAACGGCATGGTGTATGCTCATCTATAATAGCAAGAGTCTTTTTAGATTCTGCCACATATATTCTTTGAGGTTGGTTATTTTTAGCAGTAGGTGCAAGGCGACCAGCCTCAAGTACTCTCTCCAAATCATCCCTATCTAAGGCAAGACTAGCAAAATTCTTGCATGAATAACGCTCTTTAACTAAATCAATAAATTCCATAAAAACTCCCTTCTATCTATATTTACCCAAAAATTGTAAAAATAAAATAAAGCTGCTTAGTTAAGGTGAAAAGTAAGCACTTCTTTTGAAATGCTTGGTGGGGCTTTATAGACTTGTCCTTGCGAATCGAAGATGAGCAATGGAAAGTCTTATGCAGAGCTATAGACATGTACTAACGAGCAAAGCGGGTTATGGAATGTCTTATGCAGAGCTATTTGGGGCTTTTGTGGCGAAAAAGCAGGGCACTTAAACATCCATTTATAGACATATCCTGATAAGCTTGAAAAGCGAATCATGGAATGTCTTATGCAAGGCTATTTTGGATGTTTAAGGAGAAAAAATAGTGCGATAGTACGGAAAGCTTACAAAGTAAGCGATTTTCTCAAGCCCGAAAGAGGTCCTCAATGAGCCGGACGGGCTGTCCTCTACGATCCGGACGGGCTTGTTACCGATAGGTCCGCTCCAAATTTCCCAAAAAAATAAGCACTTCTTTAGAAATGCTTGGTGGGGCTTCAGGGACTTGTCTTGGTGAATCCAAAAGATAAGCCATGGAAAGTCTTATGCCGTAGCCAGGGACTCGAACCGTCTCACACGCCGACGGGCTATCCACCTGGTAAACACCCCTTGATTTTGGGTGTTTGCCCCGAAATCTAGCGCGATAGCTCGGATAAGCTTGCGAAGCAAACGGGATGTCGTCAGGTTATGAGCCCTCAATGAGCCGGGCAGGCTTGTTACCGGTAGGTCCGCTCCCAAATTTCCCAAAAAAATAAGCACTTCTTTAGAAATGCTTGGTGGGGCTTCAGGGACTCGAACCCTGGACCTACCGGTTATGAGCCGGGCGCTCTAACCGACTGAGCTAAAGCCCCATATAACTGGTATCCTATGAAATTTATGGTGGACCTGAGTAGACTCGAACTACCGACCTCACGCTTATCAGGCGTGCGCTCTAACCACCTGAGCTACAGGTCCACAAATATAAAGATTTCTCGCTTCGCTCGACCATTCTGCCTCTGCACCAGACCTACAATCCATTTATTTCAGAAATGGTGTTAGGACTTCGCATGGAGGGTCCTTTATGAGCCGAACGGGCTGTCCTCATCGAGCCGGACGGGCTTGCTTTTGGCAGGGGAGACAGGATTTGAACCCGCGACATCCGGTTTTGGAGACCGACGTTCTGCCAGCTGAACTACTCCCCTAAATCCTTTCATTAAAAGCTAAAACTTCTAAAAAATAAAGCCTTGGGCTTTTATAAGCCCCATGACTTAGGATTTAGTCATATTAGCTTATTTGGTGCCCAGAGGCGGAATCGAACCACCGACACGGGGATTTTCAGTCCCCTGCTCTACCGACTGAGCTATCTGGGCATATTTGGCGGAGAAGGAGGGATTTGAACCCTCGCATCCCTTTTGAAAGGATCTACTCCCTTAGCAGGGGAGCCTCTTTAGCCACTTGAGTACTTCTCCTGGCGGAGAGGAAGGGATTCGAACCCTTGTGAGCCGAAAGACTCTAACGGTTTTCAAGACCGCCCCGTTATGACCGCTTCGGTACCTCTCCTTATTTTATAATAAAAGTATTCAAATGGCTTGCCTTTAATATCCTTTAGGGATATAAAATTAAATCGTTGATAAAAATCAACGAGTTGGCCTTAAGCCTACTTCTCTCCTGCTCACTTATGTAAAGTGAGCTAGGTGGAAGTTATTGGTGACCCATCGGAGATTCGAACTCCGGACACCCTGATTAAAAGTCAGGTGCTCTACCGGCTGAGCTAATGGATCATATGGCTGGGATAGCAGGACTCGAACCTACGCATACCAGAGTCAAAGTCTGGTGCCTTACCGACTTGGCTATATCCCAACAGTCACGTACTAATATAGTATAACACATCTTTGACGTTTTTGCAAGTTTTTTTTATAATTTCTTACATATGTAAGATTTGGCGCGCCTTCCAGGATTCGAACCTGGGACACACGGATTAGAAGTCCGTTGCTCTATCCAGCTGAGCTAAAGGCGCATAATCATCCTGCATGGCATTAGTAGTTGCCGCTATTAGATTTATTTATCTTTTAGTGGAGCGGGTGAAGGGAATCGAACCCTCGCAACCAGCTTGGAAGGCTGGGGCTCTACCACTGAGCTACACCCGCAAGGTTGGTGGGGATGAGCGGATTCGAACCACTGAAAGCTAAGCTAACGGATTTACAGTCCGTCCCATTTGGCCAACTCTGGAACATCCCCACAATTATAATATTTTTATATAAAACTTACTGGAGCTGATGATAGGACTTGAACCTACAACCTATTGATTACAAATCAATTGCTCTGCCAATTGAGCTACATCAGCACATTGGATCACTATTGCAATCCAAATGGCGACCTGGATGGGATTCGAACCCACGACCTCCGCCGTGACAGGGCGGCATTCTAACCAGCTGAACTACCAGGCCTCATCAACATTTTATTATAGGATAACAAAATGTAATGAGTAATATTTTATTACTTCTGGTGGAAGTAACAGGGCTCGAACCTGTGACCCCCTGCTTGTAAGGCAGATGCTCTCCCAACTGAGCTATACTTCCAAAAACAGAACATTTTGTAAGTCCTCGGACTTCGTCCTGCGGTATTTCGCGCCTGTAGGGCGCGCCTCCTCCAAGAGCCGGAGTGGCTTGCTTTTGGTGACCCCACCGGGATTCGAACCCGGGATACCACCGTGAAAGGGTGGTGTCTTAACCGCTTGACCATGGGGCCTTAATTTAAACATTAATTCAAGTATTTAATTCTATTTTGTTCACACTATACGAGCGGTAACCAGACCTACCAGCCAATTGTTTCACAATTGGGGTTAGGGGCTTCGAACCGCTTGACCATGGGGCCTCATTCATCTTTTTTATGTATTGGTTGCGGGAGCAGGATTTGAACCTACGACCTCCGGGTTATGAGCCCGACGAGCTACCAGACTGCTCTATCCCGCGATAATTCGCATTAGATATGGTAATCTAATTGCTTGCAACTGTACATTTATTTAACTGTTAGCTTCTCTAAGCTATTGGTGCCGAGAATCGGAATCGAACCGATACGGTGTTTAACCACCGCAGGATTTTAAGTCCTGTGCGTCTGCCAGTTCCGCCACCCCGGCACATATTAAGTTAAAAGCGGCTTCGGCTTCAAACTAATAAAAGTTTGTTGGCGCTCAGGGTGGGACTCGAACCCACAACCTACCGGTTAACAGCCGGGTGCTCCACCATTGAGCTACCTAAGCATGACATGATAATATAATAGCATGTTTTTTTGATTTTGTCAATACTTATTATGAAATTTACAGTTAGTACAAACTAGCCAAATAGGCTAGTTGTATTAAACTGTTTGGCGACTTCCTACTCTACCACCCAGTTGCCCAGGCAGTACCATCGGCGTTATGAGGCTTAACTTCTGTGTTCGGTATGGGAACAGGTGTATCTCTCATGCAATCATCACCATATTTTTTGAACCATCTTTCTCGCTTCGCTCGACCATTTCATGGAGAGTCCTCCATAAGCCGGACGGGCTTGCCTTAAATAGCATCCACTTTTTTGTGGACCCCACCTTAGTGGGAAACAATATTTCCAGTCAAGATATAAAG
>NZ_JBGMEF010000043.1:0-55583 GCF_046365475.1 Anaerococcus kampingae | reverse complement strand
CACGATTTCGCTACCCGTTCTTCTCTCCTAGATGTCGCCACCTAAAACTTCGGGGTCGCTATTAGATTCGTTGGTAACTACGCTCTGTAGGGAATTTCACCCCAGCCTGAGGACATGCCCGTCATACAAGAAAAAAGCCAAGAACTTTTAGTTCTCAGCCTTGGTTTTCTTGTATTTTACATATGCATTGGCAGTCATTAATATCGCTACTAAGAGGATTAGCCACCAAAATTTGTTTTCCTTTTTGTATTGGAGGAAGCAAAGAATGTAGACTAAGCCTACTGTGATTAGGGATGTGATAAATTCTAGGTTTTCTAGCTTATTTTTCTTCATCTAAGACTGCCCTTAGGGTGTTCCATGACAAAAGAGCACAGTTTACCCTTTGTGGCATGTTTCTGATGTTTTGGAAGGCCACTGCATCTTCTAATTCTTCTAGCTCTTCATCTGTCACATCTTCTCTTTTGATCATTCTTTGGTAGATGTCTGCCATCTTGTCAGCCTGTTCTTTGGTTTTGCCTATTAACATGTCACACATTACGGATGTGGCTGCCTGGCTTATGGCACAACCATCGCCTGTGAAGGCTGCATCTACGATTTTATCCCCATCTAATTTTAGTTGTAATACTATCTCGTCACCACAAGATGGGTTGTGGCCGTCTTCTTTGATGTCAGGATCTTCTAGGTCATGCTTGTTGGCTTGATTTCTTGAATGATCTAGGATTATCTGACTATATATTTCTTGCATATCCATTATAGTCCCATTACCTTTCTTACATTTCTAAGCTCTTTTGCAAAGATTTCGACCTCTTCCCTGGTGTTATAAATAGCAAAGGAGGCTCGGGCTGTGGAGCTTAGGCCAAGATAGGTATGAAGTGGCATGGCACAGTGATGGCCGCTTCTTACTGCTATCCCCTTGCTGTCAAGGATTGAGGATATGTCGTGTGGGTGGATGTCTGTGAAGGCGAAGGAGATTAGGGCTCCTTCTTCGGCAGATTTTGGATGAACTATCTTTATATTTTCTATGTCCTTAATTAAGTCATAGGCATATTCTGTTAGTTCCATCTCATGAGCGTGAATATTATCCATGCCAATTTCTTCTACATATTTTATCGCTTCAACCAGACCTATTACCCCACCTACATTTGGTGTACCCGCCTCAAATTTGAGGGGTGCTTTTGCAAAAGTTGAATATTCTTCATAGACATATTCTATCATATCTCCGCCTAGATTAAAAGGCTTCATCTTATCTAAAAACTCAGCCTTGCCATAAAGGACGCCTATGCCCATTGGGGCGTAGATTTTATGGCCTGAAAAGACTAGGAAATCACAATCTAAATCTCTTACATCGACCTTCTTGTGGGCTATTAATTGGGCTGCATCTACTATAGTTGTAGCACCTACTTCTTTGGCCCAGGTGATTATTTTTTTGACATCTATAATCTCGCCTGTGACATTTGAAGCTCCTGTTATGGAGACAATTTTTGTCTTATCGTTTATTTTTGCTTTTAGGTCATCATAATCTAGGGAAGCATCTTCCTTAAGGTAGGCATAGACTAGCTTTGCCCCTGTAGCCTTGGCTACCATTTGCCAAGGAACGAGATTTGCGTGGTGCTCTAGGATTGTGATTAGGATCTCATCGCCTGCCTTTAGATTGTCTAGGCCATAGGAATAGGCCAAGAGATTTAGGGCTTCGGTTGTAGTCTTGGTGTAGACTATTTCATTCCTTGATCCTGCATTTATAAATTTCTTTATGACATCTCTACCATTTTCATAAGCCTCTGTGGCTACCCATGACAAATAGTGGGCTCCCCTGTGGGGATTGGCGTTTTTGTACTTATAATAAGAATCAACAGCTTCTATTACCCTGTTAGGTTTTTGGCTAGTTGCTGCTGTATCTAGGTAGATTACATCCTTTCCTACCTTTTTTGAGTCAAGGTAGGAAAAGTCATTTCTAATTTTTTCTATATCCATATTAATGCCTGCTATTTAGCTTGTGGACTTGGTCTTTGATGTGATTTCTTAGATCTTCGTCCTCAATTTTATCTATGGCAGGGGCAAAGTTTGCCTCTAGCATCATTGATTCTGCTTGCTTTTTGCTAAAACCACGGCTCATGATGTAAAAGAGCATTTCCCTGTTCATCCTGCCCACGCTTGCGGCATGCTTGCCTGCTACTTCTCTTTCTTCATTGAGTAGGATTGGGGCAGACTTATTGATGACCTGATCTGATAGCATCATAGAATAATCTCCTATCTTGCCATCTGCCTTGGTACATCCACGTCTAAGGTCTACTATGCCCTTGAAATTCTTTTCAGCTCTTTCTTTTAAGGCCCCATTGAAGAGGGCAGATGAGTCTGTTTCTAGGCCGTAGTGCTCATTTACAGCCATTAGGTCTAGGTATTCTTCCTTGGATTTGAAGTAAATACCATCTTCTATGACCTTGGCCTTATGACCTCTTAGGATATTTCTGATGTTGACCATAGATTGGCTGGCTCCTATTTCTATATAGGTGATATCAAGCTCTGCCCTATCTCCTAGCCTTGTGGCTATGGAGTTAAGGTTTGTTGCCTCACTTAATAGATTAACAAGGACTACTAATTTCACCTTAGAGTCTTCTTCTAGATTTACCCTTATTTGTGAGTTGATAAAAACTTTTTCGGCTCCTTGGTCAGAAAAATCAACCAGGAAGGAAGACTCAGAATCCCTTCCTGCATTTATGTCTATGGCAGAAACTAGGATATTATTTTCATCATCAAGCTTAAAGTGAATAAATTCTGTATCCTTTTTATCCTTGATATCATAAGCCTTGTAATAATTTCTAAAGTCTTTGTTTTCTTTTTTTATTTCATCGCTTAGACCGTAAATTTCGCTAGCAAAAGCCGCATCTACTTTATCTAAGCTGCCTTCTGAGTTTGCATTTTCAAAAGGAATTTTTTCTATTTCTACTAATTCATAATCAGCCGAATTTAGTCCTAGGTAGGCCCAAGTTGGCTGTCTCATTTGATTTATCTTTGTCATCAGCCGTTTGCTCCTTCAAGTTCCATATCGATTAGATTATTCATCTCAACTGCATATTCTAGAGGCAAGAGCTTTGATACTGGCTCTGCAAAACCTCTTACTATCATTGACTTGGCCTCATCTTCTGGAATCCCCCTGCTCATTAGGTAAAATACCTGGCTTTGGTCAATTGAACCGATTTTTGCCTCATGGCCACAGTCTACATCGTCATTTCTAATATCAAGCACTGGTATGGTATCTGACTGGGAACCTTCTGAAATCATGAGGTTTTCACAGTCTACGGTTGATTTTGAACCGGCTGAGTTTTTCCTCATTTCAACTAGGGAACGAGTCATGGACTTACCATTGCCTGCTGTAATTGACTTGGTTAGGGCTGTTGAATAGGTTTCTGGAGCAAGGTGGATCATAGAGCAACCATTATCAATATATTGGCCATCACCTGCAAAGGTAATACCTGTATATTCTGCTCTGGCCTTTCTACCAGCAAGGACTGAAGTTGGATAAAGCATGGATACCTTTGATCCAAAGGATCCTGATACCCAAATCATCTTGCCGCCTTCTTGGATTATGGCACGTTTGGTGTTTAGGTTGTACATATTCCTTGACCAGTTTTCTATAGTTGAGAACCTTACTTCGGCATTTTTGCCGACAAAAATTTCTACTGAACCTGCGTGTAGGTTTACGACATTGTATTTTGGCGCAGAACAACCTTCTATGAAGTGAACCCTAGAATTATCTTCTGCTATTATCATTGTGTGTTCAAATTGTCCAGCTCCTGGGGCATTTAGCCTGTAGTAGGATTGGAGAGGTATATCTACCTTTACTCCTTCTGGTACATAGATTAGGGAACCACCTGACCAAACGGCACCGTGAAGGGCTGCATACTTATGAAGTGTAGGTGGGATTGCCTTTTGGAAATATTTTTTGACTAGGTCTTCATGCTCTCTAATAGCTGAGGTGAAGTCCATAAATATTACTCCCTGGTCTTCTAGGTGTTTTTGGATAGAGTGATAAACTTCCTCACTATCGTATTGGGCACCTACACCTGCAAGGCTTTCTTGCTCAGCTTGTGGTATTCCAAGCCTATCGAAGGTATCTTTTATATCTTCAGGTAGGGCTTCCCAGGCAGTTTTCTTATCTGTTGGTGGCTTGACATAGGTTGTGATATCTGCCATATCAAGCTCAGATAAGTCTGGTCCCCAAGAAGGGTTTGGTGTCTTTTCAAATATTTCAAGAGATTTTAATCTTCTCTTTCTCATCCATTCTGGTTCATTTTTCTTATCGGATATTTCGTTGACTATATCAGCATTTAGACCCTTTTCAGTGATATCTGAATAGATAAATTCATTAAAAAAGTCATAATAACCGCGGTCAATATCCTTTAGTTGGTCTTCAATATTGATTTCTTTCATATTACACCCATTCGTATCCTTCAGCTTCGATCCTATCCATTAGGTCATCGCCTCCTGAATATTTGATCTTGCCATCTTTTAGAATGTGAACATAGTCAGCCTTGATATTGGCTAAAATTTCCCTGTGGTGGGTGATGATTATTACAGATTTTTCCCCATCTAGGAAGTCTTCTATACCCTTTGATACAATCCTTACCGCATCGACATCAAGACCTGAGTCTGTCTCATCAAGTAGGGCAAGCTTTGGACTTAGCATTTGCATTTGTAGGATTTCTGATTTCTTTCTCTCTCCACCAGAAAAGCCTACATTTACATACCTATTGGCATAAGAATCATCAAGCTTAAGGTCTTCCATCTCTTTTTGTAATTTTTTATTGAAGGAAAGGATTTTTGGTTTAGAACCTGTAATTTGCTCTTCAGAAATTCTTAGAAAGTCTGATAATTTTACACCAGGAATCTCATCTGGGTGTTGGAAGGACATAAAGATACCAAGTCTAGCTCTCTTATCAACGCTAAGATCTGTTATATCTTCGCCTTCAAAATAAATCTTTCCTTCCTTAACTTCATAAATAGGATTGGCCATGATGGCATTCATAAGGGTTGATTTACCTGATCCATTAGCCCCCATGACTACGTGGACCTCGCCCTTTCCTACCTTAAGGTCAATACCCTTTAATATATCTTTATCTTTCGCTGAAACGTGAAGATTTTCTATTTTTAATAATTCAGTCATATCTACCTCTTTATACTTCTCTTTTTTTCTACTCTTAAATCATACCTTTTTACTAGGGATTATCAATAAACTTCCACTAATCACAATACCCCAAAGGGCACAAAAAAACGAGCCCTTGCTCGTCTTGATGTTTGTTAGTAAGTAAGTATTTATATGCTAATAGTTATTTAGCTTATTTTCTACTAAATCTATTAGCGATTTAACGGCTTCTTCTTCTTCGTCGCCTTCTGCTCTTATGATTATGTCATCGCCTTTAGAAGCACTCATGCTCAGAACTGACATGATAGACTTGGCATTGTATGACCTGCCTGCTTTTTCGACACTTATATCACAAGGAAATTGAACGGCTTGTCTTATAAATATGGATGCTGGTCTAGCATGTAAACCAATTTCATTTGAAAGCGTTACTTTTTGTTCGTACATGATACCTCCTTCGTCATATATTCTTTTCCCTAATATAAGGATACTCGAATTTTGTTAATTTGCAAACGATTTTATAAAAAATTAAAATATAGCTGAAACCCTCGCAGATTTCAGCTATTGCTAATTTAACTAAATTCTTTCAAGTAATTCTACTAGGAATTTGTAGTTATTTGCTACTGATTCTATATTTACCCTTTCTGCTGGTGAGTGGGCACCTTCTATATCAGGACCGAAGGAAATCATCTCTGTATCTTTGAGGGTCTTTTTGAAAAGTCCGCATTCTAGGCCACCATGAGTTGTAGAAACTTCCATTTCATCTCCGTGAACATCCTTCCAAACTTCTTTTGCAAGATCGATTATTGGAGAATCTTCCCTTTGCCAGCCAGAATATTCACTTACAACTTCAGCTTTACCGCCAAAATATTCTACAAGGAGGGCTTGTTTTTTGGCCCAGTCTTCCTTTTGAGAGTCGATTTCTGACCTATTCATGAGGTTGACAAAGATTGAATCTTCCCTATCTTCTAGAAGGCCAAGGTTTGAGCTTGTGACAATTGATCCGTCTACCTTTTTATATAGACCATCGTGGATTGTGTACAAAAAGTCAATAATTCTCTTTGAAAGGTCTTTGCTTAGGACCTTGCCAACAAAATTAGCTTCTTTTACCCAAATTTCACCATCTGGATCTACATCCTTGTATTCGTTTCTAACCTCTGCAATTCTCTCATTGATTAACTTTATTGCCTCATCCCTATTAGCTACTGCAAATACAGCACTTGCTGCTGATGGGATGGCATTTCTCTTAACTCCACCATTTGCCCTTGCAATTTGTAGGCCATCTATGCCTTGAATAAGGCGAGCTAGAGTTTTTAT
Organism: Anaerococcus kampingae; assembly: GCF_046365475.1. Lineage (NCBI taxonomy): Bacteria > Bacillati > Bacillota > Tissierellia > Tissierellales > Peptoniphilaceae > Anaerococcus > Anaerococcus kampingae. Next base: position 49,129 of record NZ_JBGMEF010000043.1, on the reverse strand, counting down.
AGCATTTAGCCTAAATTCATCTATTTCCATACCTGAATGGCCGCCTGCAAAGCCTTTTAGGCCAACTTCTACAAAGTCTCCTTGGGAATCTTCATATTCTTTAGGGAAATTTACTTCAAGGTCAAGACCCCCTGCACAGCCTACAGTTAGGATTCCTTCTTCTTCAGAATCTATGTTGATTAGGTATTTGGCTGTAATTTGGCTAAGGTCAAGTCTGCCTGCACCACCCATTGAGGTTTCTTCTTCTGTTGTGATAATCGCCTCAATTGGGCCATGTTTTAGGGAATCATCGTCTAAAACAGCCATGATAAAGGCAACACCTATGCCATCATCTGCCCCTAGAGTTGTTCCATCAGCTGTAATCCAGCCGTCTTCTTCAATTAGTTTGATTGGGTCTTTTTCAAAATCGTGATCGCTTCCTTCAACTTTTACACAAACCATATCCATGTGGCCTTGAAGGGCAACTATTGGATGATCTTCGTAGCCTTTAGATGCAGGCTTTCTAATAATCACATTTAGGGCCTCATCTTGGCTTACTTCTAGGTTTCTTTCCTTGGCAAAATTTACAAGAAAGTCAGATACTTCCTTTTCATTGCCGCTTTCTCTAGGAATTTCTGCTAATTGTCTAAAAAATTTAAATACGTAATCTGAATAAGCTTTATCCATTTATATCCTCCAAATATTCTTTAATCATCTTATTTTTGGCCCTTAAAATCTCATCAAAACCCTGGTAATAATCTCTTAAATTTCTAGGATTTCTGAATTTATTTCCATTTTTAAGCTTGGAATTGGCATTCATGCCCAGGCCAATAATATTTGAGATTTCTTCATTAATAATAATATTATACCTCTGCGATGTATTATTTCTTTGATAACCGACATTTTCGAGGTTAGATACGATATTTTTTTGCCTATAAAGATAGTAGGGCTTGTAGGAAAATTTCCTAGTAAATTCATCAATTTTTTCTGAAATTATAAGGGCTTGGTCTCTCTCACCAGCCAAATCTTTCTCCTTATACTTTGACCCAGATTTTATAGCAAGGGCGTGGAAGGTGATATTATCCGGTAAGAGTTCTCCTAGGATTTTAAAATTCTTGGCAAAATCTTTCGAACTTTCTCCTTCTAGACCTATTATAAAGTCCATATTTATTATAAAGCCAAGGTCCCTTGCCTTTTTATAAATATTTAGGAAATGGTCATAATCATAGGGCCTGTTGAGAGATTTTAGGATATTTTTATTAAAGGTCTGAGGATTTAGGGAAATCCTATCAACTCCTCCTGCCTTTAGGACCTCAAGCTTGGCCTTATCAAGCGTATCTTCCCTGCCAGCCTCAAAGGTAAATTCCTGGTAGGTAAATTTATTATTTATGGCAGCAAGCAAATTGATAGTCTCATCTGCCCTCAAAAACGAAGGAGTACCCCCGCCTATATAAATTGAATCAAGATCTCTTGGAAGGTCGATTTCTTCTATTTCTCTAATTAAATATTCCACATAGGCTCCCCTATCGTGGTGGGGACCAACTAAAGTCGGATAGGAGCAATAATCACACCTAGTGGGACAAAAAGGGATATTTATATAAAGGCTAAAGACTTTCTCATCAAAGGATAGCCTTTCTTGTTCGCTCTTAACCTCTTCTAAGAGCCTAATTTTCTCATCTGAGACCTTGTAGGTCTCTTTGATTTCTTCTAAACTCTTAGCTTTTAAAAGCTTGGAGGGCTTTGATCCTGTAAGGGTCCCCCAAGGTGACTCATAGCCAGTAAGGGCCGATAAGATTTCATACAAAGTCCTCTTTAGACTCTTATTATCAACAAAACTATAGACCTTGCCCTTGTAGAAAATTTCTTCATGGCCAATAGCTAGGTCAAAATCATCCTCGGTAAAAATTATGTCTTCGTGGTCAAAAAATATATTTAGGATGTCATATACGATTTTTCTTTGTTTTTTTTCTTCTAATTTTATCTTCATAGGAAAATTATACAAAATATTCAAAAAAAGACCAGGCTAATCAAATAGCCAAGTCTTTTTAAATGATTAAAATATTTTATTTAGCCCTTAAAAATTCCTCTGCCCAGGACCTATCTATCAAATGATTTAGGTCTTTTTTGATGATTTCCCCGTAATTATTTACGATTGTATCATATAGGGTTTGTGAAAAATCTAGGCTTGCCCCTACATTGAGGGCTGTTTCTAGGTAGAATTTATTGTCTGCCCCATAGTAGAAGCTTTTGATTTGTTCTACCTTATAAGCAAAGTCATCGGAATGGACTAGGAAATATTTCATAAGCTCAATTACCCTATCATCAAGGCCTTTTTCGAAGATTAAAATCTTCTCCTTGAGGGATGGATAGTCATAAGTTATTCTTAGCCTGTGCTTATAAAGCTCGTTTTTCCTATCTAGGCCAATTAGGCCAAGGGATGTGGAAAAGGCTAGCCTTGCCTTCTTGTCGATGAAGTCTGGGTCATTTATAATCATAAAAGACTTTGACTCATCTGTATAGGCAAAGCGGTAGTTTAGGATAAAGGCCCTGCCACATTCTGGACAAGTCATTTCCCCAAATTTCCCCTCTAAAATCTCATTTCTTTCTGGCTTATCAGCAAAAATTGCTGTTGGCAAGTCTTTTTCAAAGTTTACCCCACACTTGGGACAAGCTATTTCAAATCTTTTCTCTCTTCTTTGCATGTCTAATCTCCTTATCTTGGGCTACTTATTATTAATATTTACCCAATTTGGGAGACTAGTCGTCAAATTTTACAGCTTTTAGGAGAGGAATAGCCAATATTGATGCTATGATTATTGAAATAACCGCATTTGTAAGTGATACTCCTGCCTTTTGGATTACTTCTGCCATAGTCGCTTCTAGGGTTAGACCAAGGATAAATTTATTTTTAATAAAGGTCTTACCTAGGTATAAAACCACATAGGTGATTTGGCCTAAAATTGATCCGATAACAATTTTTGGTTTATCTACAAGTTCTTTCCTATTTTTGTAAATCATGCCTGCTACAAAGGCCATGGCAAATTTAGTGATAAAGGTAGCTGGAGCTGATGTGAAGTAAACTGGGTCAAATAAGTCAAATAAAGCTGAGCCCACACCTGCTGCAAGTCCACCATTGACTGGACCTAAAAGAAGGCCTGCTAAAAGGCAAAATACATTTCCCAAATGAAACCTAGTTTGTCCAAGAGGAGTTACTATTGGAATTTGGAAAAACCTTGAAAATATGTACACTAGAGCTGTAAATAAACCCATGTATACGAGTTTCTGAGTAGTAAGTTTTTTCATAATAATCCTTTCTTTTCTATGCAATATTCTATCCCTCCTACTATACCACATTTTAGTAATTTGTTAAAATAAATATAAAAAAGAAGCTAAATTTAGCTCTTAAAAGTCTGAAATTACGATTCTTTAATCTTAAAATCTATATAATTTACGAAAAATGCCACGAGAACCCCGATTAAGGTGTCGATTATCCTGTTGATGGCGAAATTAAAAGGCACTAGGTCGCCTGCGTGGTTGATGGTAACTGACAAAAATACAATGCCAGCTATAGATACGGCATCTTTTTTATTTATATTTGCCATGACCCATATTACCACTGTCACAAGGATTGCCGTTATAATCAGCCTTAAAAGATCAGGAATTGACCCAGCTGGGAAAATCAAGAGATAGAAAAGGCCCACAAAGCCTCCAAAGATTGTCCCTATTATCCTTCCTAGCCCCTTGTGATAGGTTTGGTGGACATTTTGCTGCATGCAAATTATTGCTGCAATTGCCGAATAAAAGGCAAGGCCCTCGCCAGGCCTAAAATGGGATATGATCATGGAAATAAGGACTGCTATACCCGTTTTTCTAATCCTTGGCCCTGGCATCCTTAATTGCATAGGACTCCTCTTAGGTAGTCATAAAAGCTTTCTTCGTTCACCTTATTTACCAGATAGGCCTTTGGTCTTTGTGATGAATGGTCGATAGTCTTTTCATCAAAATTAACCTTAAGACCTGCCGCATCAAAGATAAAGGCTTCTGGCCTTTGGGATAGGTAGAGAAGGAGGGCTCCAGCAAGGGCTTCTTTATCATAATTTTCCAAAATTCTTGCTAAATTTGGGTCGGAGTTTTTGATTTTTTCCAAATCTTCATCATCAAGGGTGAATTTTTTTGCAAATTTCTCATCTATGGCAAATATTTCTATGCCTGATCCTAAGATAAAATCAAGGTCTTCAAGGTCTTCCTTATCCATTTTCTTGGCATCTGGCAAGATTAAAAATATGTGGTCGATAAAATCTATCAGGTCATCAAATTCTCTTAGACCCTTGGCAATGTTTCCTAAGTCCCCACTTGCGATTATATCTAATCTTCCGCAGTCGCTTGCTATGTCGTAGAGGTTTTCAAAAGCATCCATATCTTCCAGATAATCACCTTTTGCCTTAAAAACCTCCTCATCAAGGACTGATTCCTTATCATTGAAATTTTTTGCAACACTTAAAAATAAATCTTCCTTATTAATAAGGCCCAAAATATTTTCACCAGCTGCCCTACTTGACATATAAGACCTATTTGCTGAAAGTCCCACAAGCTCAAAATCATAAGAGTCTAGGGCCATTTTTATAAAAAGCCCATCGGCTGGGCTAAAGTTTGTATCTATATAAATAAAGGGTTTTTGATATTCCATAATTCTTCCTTTCTGCTTACTTACTATACTAAAAAACCCGACTTTTTAAAGTCGGGAAATTTTATACGTCCATAAATCCTTTCTTGTATTTTTTAAGACAAGCCATATAGATTAGGCCTACTATTAGGCTTAATGCAATGAATATTATGACAGATGGTATAATCATTGACCCAGTAAGCTCTTTTATTAGGAAAAATCCTCCAACAAGAAGGCCAAGTACTAATAGAGATCCCAGGTAGAAAATTATTGACTTAACAGGATTTGACTGTTGGATTTCTTGAGGCTTCTTCCACTTGGTATTGACCACAAAGGTCCCAAAGTAAAGGCTAATCATAGTCGCAAAGGCTCCTCCTATGCTTAGGCCTAGGAAGAATAAAAGGCTATTAAGGATGCCCAAATCTAAAATCAATCCGTAGGCTATGGTAAGGACTACATTAAAGGCACAAGCAACTGCAAGGCTAGAAGAAAACCTAGCCAAAAGATGGCTCTTTGGGTCTATTGGTAGGGTTTGGATTAAATAAAAGCTCTTGCCCTCCCTAGAAAGGGAAGTGGTCGCTGGATTGCCATTAGTCCAAATCATAAGGCTTACGCCAAAGGCTACCACAAAAGATATAAGACCTGCCATGGAGCTTTGCATCATAGCTGGGTCCACCTCCTCTAGTATATTCTTTCCTGTGGTAAAGCCCAAAATAGATAAGATTATTACCATGGAAATAGGACTTGACAAGAAGACTATATTTGAAAATAAGGTCTTAATATCCTTTAGGAAAATATCCTTAAATTGGCTAGCAGATTGGATTTCAACATCCTTGCTCTTTACCTTCTTTTTCTTATCCATGTCAATATGATCATCAAAGACCGCATCAAAATAATATTTATCTCCAAGCTTGTAAACTAGGAAAAGTATACAAGCTGCAAGGACTAAAATTAAAAGGCTAAAGCCCAGTCTTTGAAGGATTGGCCCAGCAAGTGCCATGCCAAAAATCTTAGCATTAAAGAAGACATTTGACACATTTCCAAGCATTGATGTGACATTATCTACATCTATATTAAATTTCGGTCCACTAGATGATGATGAGAAGGAGAAATAATAAATCACTCCCATGACTCCAAACATCAAAAGATAACCCAAGGTCTTAAAAAGCTTGGCATGCCTATTGACATTGGTAAATTTCTTAATCAGTAAAATCATCAGGCAAATAAGCCCATAAGGTATGGCAATCATTGGAAGGAGGGTGATAAGGCCCAAAATCAAAGTCATTGGGTCAAAACCAGCCTCACCAAAATATATATATAGGCCAATGGCAAAAAATAGGAAAAAGTCAAAAAATGAGCTTATCCCACCAATAACCTTGCCCAAGAAAAGCTCGCCCTGGCTTAGGGGTAGGGTTTGGTAATTAGAAATATCTGCCTTGATGAAATACTTTGAGAGGATATCAGGCACATAAAATATGAAGATCATCATGGTGATGGCCATGGCAAAATTTACAAAATACATGTAATTTTGACCAGATCTCACATAAATCATGGCGGATGCCTTAAAGACCCCTATAAATATGGCTCCCAAAAATACATAGGTCCAGATAAATAGGATTATTCTCATCAAGTAGTTTTTAGGCATATTTGCGACTTGCTTTGATGGCCTGTAGGGGAAGAAACTTTCCCTTAAAGCATAGGCTGCTATAGTTTTAATATTCTTGCTTTTCATCTGTAAGCTCCAAGAAAATTGATTCAAGAGACCCGTCGTTGTTGGCTATATGCTTAATCTCATCAAGAGTTCCGATAGCGATAAGCTTGCCCTTAGAAATAATGCCAATCCTATCGCAAAGCTCCTGGGCCACTTCCATGACGTGGGTTGAAAACATGACACACTTGCCAGCTGCCGCCCTTTCCCTAAGGATCTTCTTAAGATTAAAGGCAGACTTAGCATCAAGGCCGACCATTGGCTCGTCAAGAATTAAAACCTGTGGGTCATGGATAAGGGCACCGATTATGGCAAGCCTTTGGGCCATACCATGAGAATAGGTAGAAATAGGGTCCTTCATGGCTTCTCTTATATCAAAATAATCCAAATAAGAATCAAGCCTTTCCTTCCTAGTTTCAGTATCCACCCCATAGATATCTGCTATGAAATTTATATATTCATTTCCTGAATAATTTTCGAATAATTCTGGATTGTCAGGCACATAGGAAAACTGGCTCTTGTAGGCTATAGGGTCATCCTCGATACGGAGGCCATTTATAAAAATCTCCCCCTTAGTCTTAGAATTTATCCCTACAATAGACTTGATGGTAGTAGACTTACCAGCCCCATTAGGACCAAGAAATCCAAAGATTTCACCATCTTTCGCCTCAAAGGAGATGTCATCCACCGCCTTTTTTCCTATCTTGTATTCCTTAGTAAAATTTTCAACTTTAATCATAAAAATCCTTTCTAATCTCTAAGAATCGTTTTTATCATTTTACCTCAATACATCAAAAATATACAATAATTATAAAAAATTTATTTAAAAAATACCCCTAGGATCTAAAATCCTAAGAGTATTGTAATTTTTTATCCAACCAAATCAGAATAATCTTTTAGCTTGCCTAGGGCTTGGTTTTCTATTTGACGGATTCTCTCTCTGGAGAGGTCGTAAATAGAACCTATTTGCTCTAGGGTTTTTGGTTTTTCGTTGTCTAGGCCATACCTGTAGATTATGATTTGCTTTTCCCTATCTGTTAGTTGATCTAGGGCTTGCATTAGGAAATTTTCCATGTCTTTTTCTAAGATTAGCATATCTACTGGGGTCGATTCATCTCCTACCATATCCATTAGCTCATCTCCTGTGGAGTCTTCGCTATCTAGGTTGATATTTAGGGAGGTGGAGTTGACTTGGTTTCTATTTATTAAAAAGAGGTCATCGGCTTGTTTTTTGTTGATGCCTTCGTTTTCTAATATCCTGTAGAGTTCCTCATCGCTTGCCTCTGGGTTGGCCTTTAAGATTTGTTTAAGCTTATTTAGCTTTAAGTATTTGCCTGCTGGGATCCTGATGGTGTGGCCTTCTTTATTTATGGCCTTTCTGATGGCCTTATCTATCCACTTGTAGGCATAGGTTGTAAATTTGTAGCCTAGGCTTAGGTCAAATTTCTCCGCTGCCCTTATCATGCCGAGCATACCTGATTGGACGAGGTCTTCTAGGTCTAGGTCATTGCCGTGGGACCTAAAGAAATAGGACGCACGACTCCTTACTAGGCCCTGGTTTTTTTCGACTAGGGCTGCTAGGGCGTTTTGGTTGCCAAGTTGGAATTGCTCTACTATCTCTTCGTTGTTTAAGTCTGATAGCTTCATCATATCCTTGCGCTTGATTGGGGCAAGGGAGGTGTTGACTCCTTTTTTGGCTGATCCTATTAGGTCATCATCGTCATCATCATCGTCAAAATCTTCGTCATCTTCTGCGATTATTTCTAGGATTTCTTCTTTTTGGTCTTCTGTTAGAGATTCTATGACTTTTAGCAAGTCTTCATCGGTCATATCCGGATTGTCCAGATAATCTTTAAGCTTTTCTAAAGTTTCCTTATCTTCTAAATTTATTTTATCCATATTATCACCCATTTTGAATTTATTTATCTTTATCCTCATCTTCTAGCTTGATTTTAAGCTGGTCAAGTTTGGCTGCAAGAGATTTTGATATAGGATAAGACCTGTAGTTGTGACTGAAATTTGCCTTTTGGCTTTTTTTAATCTTTCTCCTTAAGCCTAAGAGGTCTCCCCTTAGCTCTAGGGCTGTCATCCTGCTTGCTCCCTTGCCTAGGGCCATATTTTGCACTGCCCCATCATCTGTTACGACCTTGACATTGTGGCGACGGCCTACTCTTTCAAGCTCTGCTTCGATATAGGTATCTGCCGTTTGAAACCTCTTTGTATAGACAATTTTCATCTTATATTTTGTTTCTATGGTTTCTTTAAGTCTGTCAAGATTATAGGCATCAAAGACTATTACCATCTCTTCCGCCCTCAAAACGCTATATTCAGCCATTTCTTCTATGAGCATATCCCTTGCGGCTGCAAGGTTTGTTTTTGATAAGTCCTTTAAGTCCGGCCATTTGTTTATGACGTTGTAGCCATCAACATAGGTTATGTTTTTTTTAGTCAAAGCCATTTTGTCTTAGGACCTCATACATGGCTATGGCTGAGGCAACAGATGCGTTAAAGCTATTTACAAAACCCTTCATCGGTATATTAATTAGTATATCACATTTCTCTCTTACAAGTCTAGAGATACCCTTACCTTCGTTACCTACTACTAGGGCAATTTTGCCCTTAAGGTCGGTTTTATCTATCTCTTGGCTTCCTTCGCCTGCTAGGCCATAGACCCAAAATCCCTCTTTTTGGATTTCTTCTATGGTTCGAGAAATATTTTTTACTCTAATTATGTTGATGTTATTTATTGCTCCAGCACTTGTCTTATAGACTATTGGACTTACCTCAGCTGACCTTCTTTCAGGTATTATTACCCCATCAAAGCCAAAGGCTTCGGCACTTCTTACTATGGCTCCTAGGTTATGAGGATCTTCTATTTGATCTAGGATTATTAGCCTCTTGTAAGTATCGATGTCAGCTAGGTCCTTGTATTTAAAACTTTCCACATCAAGGGCGACCCCTTGGTGGTTCATATCTATTTTATCAAAAAAACTCTTATCTACAAAATCTATTTCAATATTTTTTGCCCTTAGCTTTTTTATAAGCTTGTCAATTATCTTGGAATTTTGCCTTAGGATGTAGGCCCTATAGATTTCAATATCTGAATCTAGGGTGTCTAGGACTGGTTTTCTGCCATATATTCTATCCATTAGCTTATCTCCCACTTGACCCCATCACGGGTATCTTTTAGGCTTATGCCCATTTCTAAAAGCTCATCCCTGATGGCATCTGCCTTTACAAAGTCCTTGGCCTTTTTGGCAGCAGCTCTTTCTTCAATTTTTGCTAAGATAAAGTCTTCGTCTATATCTAGGCTCTTTTTCTTGGCCACAAGGCCTAGGACATCGTAGAGACTGTCATAAAGAGCCTTAGTTTTTTCTATAAAGGCCTTTGAAGAAGCAGAGCTTATATTTGTATTTATAAATTTGGCTAGGTCAAATAAAACTGTAATGGCATCCGCTGTATTTAGGTCATCTTCCATGACTCTTATAAAGTTAGCCTCTGCCGCATCTAGATTTGCTAGAAGTTTTTCTTCATTCTCATCCATAGGCCTATCGCTTGCCCTTGCTAGGTCTTCTTCAAGCTTGAAGGCTGCGTTATTTAGCCTATTTAGGGAATTTTGAGCTTGTTCAATTATTTCCCTAGTAAAATTAATTGGCTGCCTATATGATGTGGTCAAAAGCCAAAATCTGATGGTCATTAGGTCGTATTCCTTCTTGATATCATCAAGAGTAAAGAAATTGCCTAAAGACTTACTCATCTTTGTCCCATTGACCTGGATCATGCCGTTGTGCATCCAATAATTGGCAAATTTGACTTCGTTTAGGGCTTCAGATTGGGCTATTTCATTTTCGTGGTGAGGAAATTCCAAATCTTCCCCACCTGCGTGTATATCAATGGTTTCGCCCAAGAATTTCTTATTCATGGTTGAACACTCTATGTGCCAACCAGGCCTGCCAGCTCCCCAAGGAGAATCCCAAGCCACTTCGCCCTCAATTTTTGTCTTTTTCCAAAGGGTGAAGTCTGCCGGGTTTTTCTTGCGGCCTACATCATCATTATCAAGCCTATTGCTGGCCCCGTGCATGAGGTCGTCAAGATTTCTTCTTGATAATTTACCATAATCAGCTTTTTTGCTTACATCAAAGTAAACATCCCCATCTGAAACGTAGGCCACACCTTTCTTAACAAGGCCATCTATGAAGGCGATTATATCATCCATCACCTCGGTTGCCCTTGGGTGGATGGTGTCTTCTTCATCTAAGTTTAGGTCCTTGGCATCTGCCATATATTGGCCTATATAGCGGTCTGTGACCTCTTTTGTAGTGATGCCTTCCTCAATTGATTTTTTGATTATCTTGTCATCGACATCGGTGAAGTTTACCACATATTTTACATCATAACCCCTAAATTTTGCAAAACGTCTGAAGGTATCAAAAACAACTAGGGGTCTAGCATTGCCTATGTGCATAAAATCATAGACTGTAGGTCCGCAGACATACATCTTGATTTTGCCTTCTTCGATTGGTTTAAATACTTCTTTTTTTCTACTAAGAGTATTATAAATTTTCATTAAAAATTATCCCTTACAAATTCTAGCCTTTCCTTAACTAGGTCCTTGCCCATGATTAGGAAGGCATTTGATAGGTCTGGACCGTGGACTGAACCTGTTACAGCTGCCCTTACTGGGAACCATAGGTTCTTGCCCTTGATGCCTGTTTCCTTTTGGATAGTCTTCATGATTGATTTAGCAAAGTCTGGATCAATTTCCTTAACTTCTGCAAGATGGTCTAAGAATGCCTTAAATAGGATTCTGGCATCATCTGTAGAAATAGCCTCTTTTGCATCATCATCATAGTCGATATCGGCACTCTTTATATAGTAGTTTTTAACAAGTTCAGCTGCATCAGAGAACTTATCAATAGCTGATTGCCAAGTTTCTGCAAGTAAAACTAATTTGTCATGGTCATAAGACTCATCAATTAGACCAGCCTTAATTAGGTAAGGCTTGATATCTTCTGCAAGCTCTTCTGGGCTTAATTCTCTGACATAGTGGCCATTGACCCAGTCAAGTTTCTTCTTATCAAAGACAGCACCAGTCTTATTTACCCTATCAAAGTCAAATTGCTTAGCTAATTGATCAAGAGTAAAGATTTCTTCTTCACTATCAGGTGACCAACCAAGTAATGATAGGAAGTTGATAAGACCTTCTGGTGTGTAGCCTTCTTCGATAAAGTCCTCAACCATGCCATCGCCATTTCTCTTAGAATATTTCTTGTGGTCCTTATTTAAAACTGTAGGTAGGTGGATATATTCTGGAGCCTCCCAACCAAAAGCCTCGTATAAATAAACATGCTTTGGTGTAGAAGAAATCCACTCATCACCACGAACAACATGGGTAATGCCCATCAAATGGTCATCCACAACTACAGCAAAGTGATAAGTTGGGAAACCATCTCTCTTAATAAGAACTTGGTCATCTTGGTCATCAGTATTAAAGGTAATCTTGCCCTTAATTCTGTCATTAAAGGAAATATCATAGTCCTTTGGTAATTTTAGTCTAACAGTGTGCTCTTCCCCATTAGCAACCCTTTGTTTGGCTTCTTCAAGAGGAATAGAACGGCAAAGACCATCGTATTTTGGTGTAAGTCCATCAGCTCTCATTTGATCACGAACCTTATCCACTCTTTCTTGAGAGCAGAAGCAATAATAAGCCTTGCCTTCATCGATTAATTGGTCGATATATTTGTCATAAATGCCAGCCTTAACCCTTTCAGATTGGATATATGGACCAAAGTCACCCTTTTCGGTAACATTTCCATTTTCATCAAGCATAACACCTTCATCAATCTCAACACCAGACCATTTAAGGGCCTTAAGAAGATTTTCAAGGGCACCTTCCACAAAACGTGTCCTATCAGTATCCTCAATTCTTAAAATCATCTTTCCGCCAGTGTGTCTAGCATATAGGTAGTTAAAAAGGGCTGTCCTAAGACCACCAATGTGTAGATATCCTGTTGGAGAAGGTGCAAATCTAACTCTAACGTCACTCATCATAATCTCCTTTATAATTTTTCTTTAAATCAATTCTTACTTCTATTATAATATAAAACTTAAAATTAATAAATAAGTAAACAAAGGGAAGCAACTCCCACTTCCCTTCAATACCTTAACTTATCTAATTATATCATTTTTTCACAACTAAAGCAAGCATTAATGGGCTATCAAGAAAATTTTCATCAAAGTAGCTCTTTAATTTTCTTACATCCTAATTAAAATTATCCTTTAAAAAAGACGAGCAAAAAGCTCGCCCCTATAATATATCATTCTCAATATAAGAAACCAAACTATCAGATAAGCTATAAACAATCGGCCTAAGCTTATTCTTTTTAATAAAACCCTCACTCTCAAGCGAATCCAAACATCTAATATTTTGAGAAATATTGCCATATCCAATAGCTTTAAGTCCATCTAGCAAATAATTCCTGCTAAGGCCCTCCCCAAGAGCAAAAATATAATCCTGCATAAGAACAAACAAAATATTTATCATCTCTTCTTTTCCAGCAAACTCATCTTCAAGCCAATCCAAAGCCTTATCAAGTTTAGCAATATTTAAACTCAACAAATCTCTCATATCTTCTTGAGCCTTGATTATAATCTTAATAAACTCATCCACAAAATAATTAAGCTCTCCCCTATTAAATTTCTCACTAGTTTGCCTAAAAGACTTATAATAATCAGACTTCTTAATAAAAGCTCCCCTAGAAAGTGCAAGAGAAGTTATAAAAGAATAAGAATGTCTAATATACATACTCGAAACAAACCTACCGACCCTACCATTTCCATCATAAAAAGGATGCATATACTCAAATAAATAATGCCCAATAGCCACTCTAAGCAAAATATGCAGATCCTTATCATTAATAAAGCCAATCCATCTTTCCATAAAAGGATTCAATAAATCAGCATCAAGCCCCCTATGGATGTATGACCCATCAAAAGACTTATTAGACCTAATAAAAACATCTCCTTGCCTAAACAAATCAGAATCAGGCAAAGAATTCCTAGCAAGCTCATCACCCACCACCTTATCATAAATAATCCTTATATCCTCAAGGCTATCGACCTTATCATTAGAGCTTAAAGCAGAATAAGACTTTATAATAGAAGAAAACCTCAGATCAGCATCCTTATTAGTCTCAAGCTCCTTCTTAGTAAAAAGCAAATCCTCTTTAGTAGACCTAACCCCCTCAATCTCATTGCTAGAATGGATCTCCTCAACAATAATATCATCCAAAAAAGAAAACTTAGCTACATCAGGAAGAGACCTAAACAGCTCATCAAGCCTAACATCCAAAACCCTCACCCTGTCCATAAGATTAATAGTGTAGGAATTAAATACAAAATATAAAGGAAAATCCTTCACAAAGAAATCAAGCTTCAAACTAGCTTCAAAATTAACCCTATCCTCATAAGACTGCTTATAATCCTCATTTTTATAATATTTTTTAAAAATATAGTCCATAACAACCACCTTAAATTAAAATCACCCCATATTTTTGATTTATTATACCTCACAACCTTATATAATCCTACAAATTAAATGATTTTTGTTTTTATAAAAGTGATTAGAAAAAAAAATCCAAACAATAATGGAAAAAGACGAGCCAAACAGCTCGTCCTTATTGGTCAAAACCATGAAAATTCTAGAATAAAATGTATTTGCTTAGATATATATTTTTGAAAATCACAAAAATTTTCCGGAAATATCCTCCAAATACAAAATAGACAATCCCCATATGGCTAAATGAGAAAAGCCATCACTTTATGAAATAACCAAATAGCAATATAAATCTCTATCTTCGATGATAACTAGCACTAAAAAAAGACGAGTGATATTCTTAAATTTTCCGGTCATTCCACAAAATATCTAGAAGTCATGGTCAATGATAACATACTTTTAGGCAAAATATATTCAACATCAAACATTGAACAATTTCTTATAAGAACCACATAATATATGCCATATATAATAAAGCAATTAAATCCTTCAACCTAGCCAATCAAAAATTAAACCCACAGGCTCATGTCTATGCTTGTCCAAAATTACAAAGTAATTTGTTGGTAAGCTAAATTTGCCCTAGCAGCCTAGAACGACCAAATCAAGGCATATTTACGTGGCTCGTGTAGGACCTCATGGTTCTCTCTGTAAAGGGTTCTGTATCTACATCGGCATCAGCTATCTTTCTAGAAAAAATATATAACACATATTCCGCCAATTTTATAAAATAAAGCTTACAACAATTAAATAGAATCCTATTAATTATAATAATAAACTAGATTGTGCTGAAAGTCATTAATAAATCAAAAAACTTTAAGATAAGATAAAAATCAAAGTCCTATTCATTTTAAATTTCCAAGTTATACTAATCCTATTACATATCCATAAACATATGTTATAATTAAAATAATATAAGGAGAAAATATGAGTATAAAAATTTATCAATCAAACGATGAAATCATAAAAAAATTACAAGATCGAGGTTTGAAATTTGATGAAAACAATCTATCAGAGGCATTAAAGAAATATAACTACTTTAACCTCATTAATGGTATTGAAAATATCCTACTATCTAATAACAAACCTAAAGAATTCAAAAATGTAAATTTTGATGACTTTTTAAATATATATCTATTTGATAAAAAACTAAGCATATCAATTTTAGAACTCATTTATTCAGTCGAAGAAAAATTAAAAACTTCAATATCAAATCATGTATCAGGTCAATATTGCTCAACACTAGAAAATACCATGCAGTATACTAACAAAAATAACTTTATGGATCCTAAAGAATATAATCCAAGCTCAGATACATATTGTAGGTATTCAAAAAACTACCCATTTACAAGTTATCAATATAAAAAATATTATAATGACTTTGAAAATTTCATATTATTTAAACCATATTATCTAACAAACCTAATAAATCAAAATGACTTCATAGATAAATCATTTTATACAGACAAAGCATACATAGCTCCAAGTAATGTAGCAATCTATAGAGACTTTAATGGGATTATTGATCTAAATGTAGCTGTTCCGATATGGATTGCGATACTCACACTTACATTTGGTCAAACAATAAGATTTACCCACTATCTAAAAGATGAAGTAATGGAAAAAGTAATGGCAGACTTTGATCTAGAACTCTCTAAAAGAAACCAATTCCTAAATATGCTAGATTTTATACTGCTTTTAAGAAACTCCTGTGCTCACAACAGACTAATCTCTAGATTCGAAACAAATAAAAACACTTATATAAACTCATTATTAATAAGAACATTCAAATTAAATCCCCAAAATAAATCCAGAGAAAAATCATCAATACTATCACTTAAAGACGTACTAAAAATTTTAAATTTCTTCATAGATATAAGTAAATTAAAACAAATATTTAATACTATATTAACTTCAAATATAAAAAATATGGGAAAGACAAAAGCTTCAGAAATTAATAATCATCTACTACATCAAATGGGGTTCAAAAGTTATGAAGAACTAAAATCAATACTCCAAGGCGCAAAATATACTCTATAACTATAATAAAAAGTAAAGTTTTACAATAAACAGGTCTTTTAAGACATAAATAAGAAAAATATTGACATAAAACAGAAAAAACATATAATAGAAATATATAAAAAGCTCCTAAGAGCATTAAGCGATGGAGGCATTGCTTTCGATAAAAAACCTGGTCTAGGCCAGGTTTTTTTGGTTGTATAGAGCTTATCCTAAATTCCCACCATCTTGCTGGAAGAGACAGCCCGTCGGATAATGAAGACCAATCCCGCCGGATCATGAAAGGTCCGTGCGTGAAGCCCTATCCCAATTTGGCGGAGACAAATTGATTGTTGAATAAAATTTACCCAGCGTCCTAGTGTGTGAAAAGTAGACCGAAGGGCAAACCCATCGGCTCTAGGAAACATAAATCTCTATCGTTCCGTGTATAAGATGGTTCGGTAATTCCACGGTCAATACCTCTATAAAAACCACCTCAAAATCAAAAAAAGGAAGTTCACGCTCCCTTACATATTTAAGCCCACTACATATTATATTTGACAATTCCCCATGCCAACGTTGCTGTCTATTATTAACCTGACATTGGTACTATAAAAACGACTTAAATAAACTCTCTTCTAATAAGTTTCACCTCATTTCACTCAACTTTTCTCCTTTTTCTTAACTCTTCATGAAAAACTCAGTTTTTACACATCTTAACCAATTTTTTAAAAACTTACTCAACACTACCAACTACTCCTATAAAAAAATAGGGAGCGACCTAAATCACTCCCTAAATGGTTTTTCACAGTATCCTCTAAAGTGGACATGGGTTTTCAGTCACCATGCCGACCAAATGGTATAAGTTTAGAGTCTTTATACCGACTTTCTATAATATCATTCTACTTAGAATAACCTATTTTCAAACTTAAACACACTCAATAGACAGCTTAAAAGAATACGTGGTGGAAGCACTTTTTACTTTACACTCATATTCATCAAAATATTTGTATCTACCTCCATAAAACTTGAGTCTGTATTCTAACTTCTCATTTTTATCTAAAAGTCTCTTCACTTTATCTATATCTTCCCTTGGAATATAACCAATATGTCCCATTTCTTCATGTATAATAGCTATTGCGTTCTCATCATAAGGGTTATCGGGTTCTTTGACCAATCTAATAGTGTCAAATTCTTCCAATTCATATTTATAATATTTTTTCCTAAATCCATATCCGCTTTCTTCTTCAATTTCTTTATTGGATACATAATTATAATCATATTTATCAAATAAATTTATATCATGATGTTCCTTCACATACTCTCTTATCAACTTTTGCCTATTCTCACCATAAGGGTTTGTATACTTAACCCCTGCTACATATGTGTAAACAGACTTATCTTTATTATCATACTTATCCTCATTTAATTTTTTATGATAATCATCTTTAATCAAGCTTAGATATTCATAAAGAGCTTCTTCTTTCAATTCATTTCGTTTTTCATCAGTCAATATGTTCATATCTTCAACCTGATTTTCAAGCGAATTAATCTTATCCTCATAACGACTTTTTACTTGTTCAATATAAAGTTCTTTCTCTTTCTCTAAAGCCCTAATCTTTTCACCATGAATAGAATTAATTTCTTTAATCTTATTATTTAATTTTATATTTTCTAATCTTAGACCATCAATTATTTCAAGATTAATATCATTTTCTTTGTTCATTTCTAAATCTATATTATCAAAGATATCACCTTTAATCTTCGAAAATAAATCAATATCTATATCAGATTTTTGACCCGCATTCACTAACTGAGTTTCATCATTCTTAGTATTCTCTATATTTTCTAGAAGCTTATAAGCTCTATTTTTCTTAAAAATAGGATAATATATCCCCAAAAGACATAGAGATATAAGAATAAAAGTAAATAAATTCATTTCTAATATTAAAATAGCAAGCAAAAAAACTGTATTAAAAGAAACACCAATAATAGATAGAATCTTCAAAATAACATTATCTTTCTTAAAATAATCCATAATAATTCCTAATATATAAAATCCAGCTATTAAAACAATCAACTAAGTAAAATGATTATAACAAATTTAATAACCAACCTTTACCCACAATAACAATCATATATTCATAAACATTATACCATATCAAAACTACATAATGAAAACAACAATGCCTCAAAAACAGTTTCAACCAATAATAAACATGATAAACCACGTTACTTACTAACACTATTGGAGAAATAAATGCTGGTAGGCAAAATTTCCCATACTGCAGAGGGGTGCGGTAGCTGAGATCATACCTTCGGCTCATGGTATGGACTAAAAGTTCTCTCTATAGATGGAAAACTCCATACATCAATAACACTTAGAGCCCAACACTCCCTTCTCGAACGTACGTGAGGGCAAGCCCGTCTAGCTCGTGGAAGACCTCATAGGCATGTCTATAAATGGTTCTGTATCTACATCGGCATTAGGTAAATAACAACACCTACCCTTGCTTCGAGCAGGGTCGAGAAGCCTAAAAGTACTGTATGAAGTCAAAAATGAACTAAGAGCAACAATCCCTAATAATCAAAAAAGGAAATAGAGTAATTTATGAACTATTAACAACTTAGGCACTAGATACCAATTTTCGAATGTATGCGAGGAGACTAGGCCGTCGCCTCATCGAGACCCCGTCCGTCTCTAAGAGGACCTCATAGCACAAGTTAATAAAGGGTTCTGTATCTACACCGGCATTAGCTATCTTCCTGCAAAAATTATATAATTTAATCCCCCAGATGATTATTAAATCATGATTCATACACACATCTATTTGTAAAGATTATTATTATCAATGGATGTGGACTGAATATGTTTTTTTATATAAGTTTTTATTATAAGTTGAATCGTATTAAGATTTGAGGATATATTAAAAGAGACTCGGTTAGGAGTCTCTCTTTGATGTCTTATTGTACGTACTGACCAATAAGGTTTTTATTTAATTAATTAATTAATTGTTCTTAATTAAGCTGTAGCTTGGGTTCTTTTGTATGGAGCAAGCCCCCGCGGCTCGTGGAGCGGCCTCCAAGGAGTGGTAGAGCGAAGCGAGAGAGCACCGCCCATGAAGCAAGCCTGTCGGCTCTTGGAGACTAGCCTGTCGGCATGTGAGACTTTTCGTGGAGGTTCCTCTAATGATTTGGGACGATTTATTCATTCTGCAACAGCCCCTTTTATACAATTATTCAATTCTAAACAATTTATCCTCTTGTGATAACTCTACAACAACATTTGCTTTATTCAATAGAGCGTCTGGCAGCTTATCTTTCAATATTGAAATTACTAATTGAATATCTTTTTTCATAACAAAATTCGCAACTTTCGACAATTGATTATCATGCATCAATTCTTTTTTGTCATTTAATAAAAAATGCAAACAGGATATTCCTTCTTCATCTGCAAACATTATATACGCCAAGTCAAAACATAGGATTTCTCCTTGTTTTTTGCCTGAACTCATATTTGAGTTGAACGTACTAAATTTATATACCGGCTTATTTGTCTTTTTATTATTAACAATCTCATATGACAGAGCATATTTTTCTCCATATAGTTCATATGATACAGAAGAAAAATATTTATTAAATTTCTTTATTTGTTTTTTAAGTTTTTTTTGAAAATCAGGAGAATATAAATATTCATCAATATTTTCAAGTTCATTCTCTGTTTCTTTGATAACTGAATCAACCTCGTTTATTTGTGAAATTGTATTCTCATATTCACCTTTTAATCTATATTTTTCATTTATTTCAGAAATAATATTTTCTAAATCATTAAAAGAATCACTTTTGGAAATTTTTAGTGACAATTCCTTTTCATCACTTAATAAGACTTTTAAGGTTCTCTTTTCTTTTTCAATTCTATCGCTTAAAGCTGGTAACTCTTTTGTTATAAATGAAATTTTTTCGACTATCATTTCATTATGATATGCAACTAAGTCTTCAAATGTTTTATGCAAATTAGGGATATATTCTTTTGACTCACTATACAACAATCTTAATTGCTCTAAATCAATTGAAGATTTATCTTTTTCCATCTCGTTTTTGGCTTCAACGATCATATCCCTTCTTATTTCTAGTTTAGTGATAAGTGAACTTATTCTATTTATTTTATATTTTATTTCATTTAGTCTATTTAAATCTTCTTCAAAATTTTCATTTATATTCAATAATGATTTTTTGTTATTTAACTCAATTATTTCATCGTCAATGATAGCCAATGCTACCTCATATGAGTTCTTATTCTGTTTTTTTTCAATTCTTTCTTTATATGCATTCTCCTGCTTTATCTTATTAGTGAGTGCTTGCTTTTTCGCTCCACTATCAAATCCACAACCTAAAAGATATAAATATAGAGTTTCGTATTCAACATCAGTAGTAAAAGAATTTAATGTTTTTAATGTCTTATTAATACTATTATCCTTGTATCTAATATTATGAGATATTATTTGCTTAAAAGATGGTTTTTCGTTTTTATGTTCCGGAAATATTTTTGCTAATAGTTCATTTTCAAAATCCTTTTTCAATATTGATTTACCATTTATTTTCCTTATAGCATTTTTCCCCGATAAAAAATTACGCTCAATAACTAATCGTTCTTTTTTTTGTATATTAAATCCATTTGTTAGGGTTAAAGTTACTAAGACTTCCTGATTTATCAAAAAATTTTTAACCTCTTCATACACTTTATTTTTATTTTCTTCGTCCGTGTAAATATCTTTACCTTCTCCTCCTAGACAAAAATAAATTAATTTTAAAACTGTTGTTTTACCAACATTATTCCCTGTTGATTTTAAGTCATCTGTTAACGGAGTGTTATCAATTATTAAATTCATACCTGTATGAAAATTCAGTTCTCGAATTGTTTCATTTTTAGTAGAAATTTTCATTTTTTCTATAAACATTTTTTTACTACCCCCTTCTCGCTTATTTGAGCTGATTGTATTAAATACAACCAGTCTAAACTCAAAACGAACACGGAAAATGACATGTCATTTGATTTTTTTACATTATGATATAATTCTAAAAGCTTTTGTTCAGGTTCTTTTTCAAGCTCTGTTAAAATAACAGAACCATTATAATAAATACTAAGTTCAGGATGAATATTATCCGGTAATAACATGATTATATCCCTCAGGATTCTTAAATATCTTACATCTAATAAAAGCATCTACAACCAGTATATCCGTACACATTTGTAATTCCTCCATCGGCATTTCTATATAATTACTACTTTCAATTATGACTTTCATAACACAATTAATTATTTCATAAAAAATATCCGTAGGAGTATTCTTTAATCTATTTAATTCTATATACTGTCTTCTAATTTCTTGTAACACAGAGAAGCTTTTATTTTTACCTTCTTTATCAAACTCGCTGTATATTTCATCAAGTCTGTGATAAAAGATTTTATAATCATCAATTATATCTTTAGCATCTTCTAAATCATTAAATGAAATTTTATCCTCTATGGCAAAAGAGTTTATTTCTGGTGAGGCTGCATTAACATCAAGTGTTTCTGCTGCTAAAATATTAATAACTTTAGCTAAATTTGACTCAATTTTAACGCAATCAACATCCTTTCCTAATTCATCTTTTATAAAATCATATACTTGTCTTTGCTTAGAAACTCTTTGGTTAAAAATCTTTTTAAGGAGTAACCCAACATCCCATATATCTTGTTTTGGATCAAATTTCATATTATATGGATTTTTAAAAGTAGTGTTTTTTAGATAAGTAGATGCACTCTTTGAAATAGACATAAACTTGTAACTATAATATTTATATTCAGTATATATTTCTTTATTTAGAGAATTTTCGATTTTTGCTTTTGTACAAGTTGAAGAAACTTGCACAACAACTTTATTTTTATTATCTATTAAATCTATTCCGTCTATATTTTGATATGAGAAATTCAAATTTTCTAATTCTAAATCAAAAATGATATTACACAAATAGGCGAAAAAATTCTCCGAATGGATATTAAGTTCCAAAAGATTTAGTCTACTTCTAACTTCTACTCTATATGCTAGAGTATTTAATTTTTCTTCTATGTAATTAAAATAATTTGACCTATTCACTTAATACCATCCCCTTCTTACTATTTATTCTTTGAATAATAAATATGGCTCTATATCCAAAGCATCTGCTATTTTTTGTACATTATCTAAGGCAATGCTTCTTTTTTTACACTCTAATGCACTTATATATGTTCTATGCAAGCCAGATTTTTCCGCAAAAGCTTCTTGTGATAAACCCATTTTATTTCGATATTTTTTAACATTTTTAGCAAAAACTTCTATAATATCCATTATACAGTACCTCTATTACTTTTTGATATTTTACCATCATTGAATACAATTAGTCAACATACAATAAGTAACATATCCTAGGTCAGCAATAAAATTTCCAAACTATCTCAACTTTTTCTTTATCATAAATATATATCTTGTCTATAATTTCATTGATCCATTCAATAACTACTCTCTTTTTAAAATTCATACTAATTTACTCCACCTTGTAATTCGTACTATATTAATTAGCTTTATACAAAATATCAAATAAATTATTATCCTCACCTAAATCTTCTACCTCATTATATGCAAACGTAGTTAGTATAAATTCTTTCTTATCAAGAGTATCTACAAAGTATTTATATTTTGTAAATTTTATTACATTTAATCCATCGGTCTCCTTTTTTTCACCATCAATAGAAGCTGGCATAAAAATTGCCCTGCCCCCATCAAGATTAGATATCAAAACATCAAAAGTCTTGTCTTCTCTGATAGAGTTTTTAACTACTGGGTAAGTATTTACATCCTTAGGCTTAGTATAACCTGGTAATATTAAGTATATAATAAACGAAGCAATTAAGCTAGCTATAATCAAGGTAGTCGAATAATAATCCCTAAAATCATCTAGATTCAGACGAGAAGTTCTTATATATTTCTTATCCTTAAACTTAATCGTCAATGTAAAAAATGTTATAATGCACAATAATAAAGGAACTCCCTTATAGATATCGTTGGTAATTGTGTTATAATTTATAGGATACTTATCATAAAAAAAGCTCTCTAAATCAAGACTAATCAAAAATATAAACACTCCAATTCCATTCATAAGAGCACATAAAACAATATCAAGATCATCTAGCTTCACATTCTTACACTTAAAAAAACATATAATACTAGGCAAACAATATGCTAAAAAAATTATAAAGGTTAATGTTTTACTGATAAGCCCTAAATTACTATTTTTATCATAAGATAATGCCCTATGAAACCCATAATAATCGGCATAGGCCAAAGCCCATTCATTTTTCCTATACATTTCAATAACAGAAATTAAACCACCAGTAAGTGCAAATACAACCGTTAAAAACTTAAGTAGATCACTTGTTTTTTCAAAAAGACTTTTTCCAACATTAATATTATAAGTCGATTTTTTTAGATAAGCCCTGTCTGATCCCCATCTCATAACCTACCTCCTCGTATATTGGAGATGTAGTAAAAACACTACATTTTATTCTCAATCCCATTTTCTTATGGGATAATAATTGTATAGATAGAGGTCGTAGTTCACCTCCTTGAAGCTTGTCTTCCCGTGAAAGGGTTACGCCTCTACTTTACGTCCTTATCAGTATGAGCTGGATAGCACATTTTGTTGCTGTATGTCTAACGAGGTTTGATTGTCGTAAAGTTCCTGAGGGGTCTTTCTCTATCTAAATTTATATTAGAGTTAGGTGATTTTATGTTTTATGTAGGTATTGATATTGCTAAGAATAACCATGAAGCTTCTATTATTGATTCTAATGGAAAGCTTGTTACTGGTTCTTTTTCCTTTTCTAATTCTGTTAGAGGTTTAGAAAAGTTTAAGAGAATTATTTCTTCTTTTTCTCTTTCATCTAACAATTGTATTATTGGTATGGAAGCTACAGGTCATTATTGGGTAAGTCTTTATTCTTTCTTAATTGATTTAGGATTTACTTGCATTGCTATCAATCCTATTCAATCAGATGCCTTTAGAAAAATGTATATTAGAAAAACCAAGAATGATTCGGTTGATTCCTTTATCATAGCTCAAATTTTAAGGTTTGGTGAGTTTTCAGTTTCTCATTTTTCTGATGAGGATACTTTTGCTTTAAGAAATCTTTCTAGATACAGGTTTGCTCTTGTTGATGAAGTTAGTGATTGGAAAAGAAAGCTTGTTGCTATATTAGATCAGGTATTTCCAGAATATTCTTCACTTTTTTCTAATATTTATGGTGTTACTTCTAAAGAGCTTTTGAGTAAGTATCCTTTACCTGAGGATATTCTTTCTATTTCTCCTAATGAACTTGCTGAACTTTTATCAAAATGTAGCAAAGGTCGTTTTGGTATTGATAAAGCAAAAGAAATTCAAGATAAGGCTTCTAATTCGTTTGGTATTAAGTTTGCTTTAAAATCTTTTTCTTTTCAAATTAAACAAATTATTAATCAAATTTCTTTCCTAGAAGATCAAATATTAGATATTGAAGAAGAAATTTCTTCTATGCTAAATTATTTATGTCCCGTTATTACAACTATCACAGGAATAGGCGATATATTAGGCGCTTCTATATTTTCAGAAATTGGTGATATCTCACGTTTTGAAAAAGCTAGCCAATTAGTTGCCTATGCAGGCTTAGATGTTGTAGTTAAACAATCAGGAAATTTCAATGCTACTGACACTAAAATATCTAAACGTGGTTCTCCTTATCTTAGACGTGCTATTTGGATTGCTGCTAATGTTGCAGCATTTAAAGATCCTGCCTTATCCTTGTATTATCAAAAACTCAGACAAAGAGGAAAGGCTCATGGTACAGCTATTGGTGCAATTGCTAGAAAGCTAACAAACATAATATTTGCCGTTTTAAGGGATAACAAAGCTTATATCCCTAATATTTAGTTATCATAATTCATAATTTCTAAGCCTAAATTTTAGGCTTATTTGACGTGCCGTAAATTACAAGATTAATTATTTTTTGATTTTTTCTTGACATTTGATAGCTGGTCTTCTTCTGCAGTCAATCTATACTCATTAGTAATAATAGTCTAGCTTAGTTTTCAACTAATCAATCTTAAAATTAACCTTATCAAAATGAAAATCAAAATATTGCATATTTACCTCTTATAAACGCTCTTAAATATATAAATTAAATATTAAAACCCATAAATTCCAATACCAATTCTCATTATCAACTGGTCACACGATAATCTAATTTTTACTTTATCTTATTTATATTTACTATGTTAATATTTACACTGTATATAACGTATACGTTAAAACAACTCACTAGTATTTTGATAAAGTGCGTAGGTACAAAGTAAAGGGGCGGGAGGCCCCTTGTGGCTTTGTGTTTTTCTTATTGTACGTACTGACCAATAAGGTTTTTATTTTTTCTTAATTCTTAATTAAGCTGTTGCTTGGCTTCTTCTGTAAGCTATGAAAGCTCCGCCCATGATTGCAAGACCTGCTGCGATGAATACTAGTGAACCAATACCACCTGTTTGTGGGATTGTTACTTTCTTGTTGTTAATTCTCATAGCGTCTGTGCCTTGTGCTTTATCAACTACTTTATCTGTTCCTTCGTATACAACGCCATTTGCATCTTTGTCATAAGAATCTTTATCTATTGTGAATGGGAATTCATTATTTGTTGGAGTTCCGTAGCCTGCTGGTGCAGCGGTTTCTACTAATGTGTAACCTTCACCATAAGCAAGACCATAAACTTCTACTTGTCCTTTATCATTAGATGTGAACTCGGTAGCATTTGTTTCTTCAACCCATTCGTAAGAAATGTTTGCTGCAGCATAAGCTGTATCTCTTTTTTCTCTTAAGGCTTTAATAGAAGCTGCACTCATGCCTTCTGGATAAGTGATTTTGCCATCATTATCTTGAGTTAATTTTGCAACTGCATCTTTATATTCTTTGTCTGCTGCTTTGTAGTCAGCTATAGCTTTTTGAATATCTTTTGCATTTTTTTCTTTTAAGAATTTAACTTCATCGCCAACAGTTCTTTTAACTTTGAATTTAGCACCTGCTAGTCTTGTGCCGTCAGTTTGATCAGCTTTTACAAATTTTCTACCACCTGTTACTACTTTTGGTTCTGATGGGTTAAGTGGATTAGGATTAGTGCTATCTTTAGTATTCTTAATTACTGTAACACCATTTTCAAATGATACATATTCTGGTTCATATCCAGATACTTGTTCAACAACTCTATATGTTTTATTGTTGTCTAGTCCAGTAAATGTGTGTTTGAATTTTTCATCACTTGTTGCTTCGTATGAATCAACATCTTTCCATTCATCACCTTCTTTTACTTGAAGAGTAAATAATGCCTTTACAGTTCTATCAGCTTCTGTTACTTCTTTTCCATCAACTGCCCATGATTTTTCTACTTTGATTTCACCATT
The DNA here is from genome assembly GCF_046365475.1 of Anaerococcus kampingae. Taxonomy (NCBI): domain Bacteria; kingdom Bacillati; phylum Bacillota; class Tissierellia; order Tissierellales; family Peptoniphilaceae; genus Anaerococcus; species Anaerococcus kampingae. The sequence goes on along the minus strand of NZ_JBGMEF010000043.1, from coordinate 22,736 downwards.
ATTTGGTTGACCTTCTTTTGGTTCAGATTTATTACCAGGTTTGTTTCCGTAATCAAATGCTACATCGTTGGCATCTTCTTTTCCTGGAACAGCTTTAGCTGTAATTGTTGCAGTATATTTTAGAGTAACTTTTTGAGCTGCAGTTTTTGCTGCTTCTTCTACTTTTGTAAGTCCGGCTTCTGTAAACTTAAGAGTGAAACCTCTGTCAGTATTAATAACTGTGTAGTGTGTACCTTTTGTTAGAGTTTCAGTACCAAGTGTTACAGCTAAGTCTTTGTTATATTTTAGACCTTCTGTCATTTGGTCTGTCCATACTAATTTTTTATATTTAGCATCTTTTGGAATTTCAGTTACAACTTTGTAAGGAACTTTATCTCCAAGTTGTTTCTTAGCAGTACCCTTTTCTCTTTGGTCTTTATCTTGTTCGTTTGTACCTAATTTTATTTCTACATCTTTTGAAGTATCAGTAAATTCAGTGTTTTTAATTCCTGTTGCTTCACCATTATTCTCGCTGTCAAAGTTCTTATCAATTTTTGGTAGATCTTGAACGTTCTTTGGATATACGTGAGCTTCTACTACGTCATTTAATGGAAGGTTGATTACAACCGGAACAGCTAAAGTACCTGTAAGTGTTTCACCTTTTTCACCAACATATTTTGACAAACTATGAATTTCATAAATATGATATTCACCAGCTGGTAATTTTGAAGTATCAAATTCTTTACCTTCTTTGCCTGTTAATCCTGCTAAAGCATTTGTTGGAATTGTTTTTCCTTCTGGTAATTTTCCATCTTCAGTTAATTGAATTTCAGGATTCACTACTCTACCATCAGTATCAATAACTTTTCTGTCTTTGTCAGTCCAAACAAAATATACGTCTTTAATTTCTTTAGCTTTGTTAACATTTGTAGCTAAATCTAATTTTTGACCAGTATATTTGTTATCTCCAGTTAAAGCTTCAATTTGTGCTTTAATATCTGCTGCAGTAGTTGTTTTATCTGCTGGAATAAGCTTATGAACTGTAACCTTAGTTGTAGTTTGCTTAAGTTCAGTATCGCCTGCTGCACTAGCACTTGTGAATGGTGCGGCTATTATTCCGAATACCATTGCGAATGCTGTTAATAATGACAAAATTTTTCTTTTCATATCATTCTCCTTTTTTATTTTTTGTCAGTGTCGCTGTGTTCTGCAATTCCGTACTGCTTGACACTCCTATAGAGGTCCTCTAAGGGCCATACGGGCTTGTTCTCGCTTCGCTGCGAGTGCTCCGCACGGGTCCTCTCCGAGCCGGACGGGCTTGCTTAGGCTAGCGGCTTGCCTTTCGTGCTGGTGGGCCAGCTGCTTATAGGGGCTTTGGTTTATGTACCTTTTAGCCTTCTATAAATGGGGACGGGTTGTCTATTTTTTGTGGCGTATTGCCGGTTGCTTTCTTTTGGGGTTTTATCCTTTTTTGAAAGCATTTCCCTTTTTTCTATTATACCATAGTTTCGGGAATTTTGACATATTTTCTTGCTTTTTGGGCAAGTGTCTTCTTCGCCCAGTAGATGCGGCGATTTGTTTTATATAATCATAGGCTTTTTGTGGGCCTAATAATTATTGATTTTGTGGGCTTTGTCGCCCATTTTTCCATTTTTGATATTTATGGATTGTTGTTTTTGGGTTGTTCCAATTTTGAATATTTGTGGATTGTTGTTCTTGGGTTTTTATCCGATTTTGAATATTTGTGGATTGTTGCCCTTGGGTTTTTTCCAATTTTAATATTTGTGGATTGGTGTTCTTGGTTTGTTGTTGACTACAAGCTACCCCGTTAGGCATCTCCACTTCGGTCGATGCAAGGGGTGCTGGTCGAAGCAAGGGTAAGCGTATTTAGCTAATGCCGATGTAGTTACAGAACCCTTTATTCAATGAACCATGAGATTTCTCGCAAAGCTCGAAATGGGAAGGGTGCGGGAAGCTTTTTATAAGCTTCCTTTTTTCCCTTTTTAGAATATTCATGGATTGTTGCCCTTAGTTTGTTGTTGACTTCTTGCTACCCTGTTAGGCATCTCCACGTTGGTCGATGCAAGGGAAACGTATTTAGCTAATGCCGATGTAGTTACAGAACCCTTTATACACAGAACCATGAGGTCCTCCACGAGCCGGACGGGCTTGCCCTCACATACGTTCGAAAAGGAAAGGAGTGTGGGAAGCTTTTTAGAAGCTTCCTTCTTTGCCCCCTTTTCTCGAGCTTGTCGAGAGATCTATTAGGTCTGCTTGGGTGTTTGATTTACTTTGAGCAGCTATTAGTTTAGATTTTTTCCATTTTTGAATATTTACGGATTGTTGCCCATTGTCTATTATTGGCTTCTTACTACCCCGTTAGGCATCTCCACTTCGGTCGATGCAAGGGTTGGTGTATTTAGCTAATGCCGATGTAGTTACTGAACCCTATATACACATAACCATGAGATTTCTCGCAGAGCTCGAAATGGGAGAGGGTGTGGGAAGCTCTCGAGCTTCCTTAATTGCCCCTTTTCTCGAGCGGAGTCGAGAGATCTATTAGGACTGCTTAGCTACTAGAATTACTACGAACAGCTATTAGCTTAGTTTGTTATCCATTTTTGAATATTTATGGATTGTTGCCCTTGGGTTTTTGTTGACTTCTTACTACCCTGTTAGGCTTCTCCACGTTGGTCGATGCAAGGGTGGTAGAACTTTAGGCTTGTCTCAATTAGACTACGGGCTTGCCACCTTAGTCGATGCAAGGGAGTATGGGAAGCTTTTTAAGCTTCCTCTTTTCCCTTAGGATTTTATGGATTTTCTCGCTGCGCTCGACCACTCTGTGGAGGTCTTCACTGAGCTAGACGGGCTTGCCTTTTAAAGTAAATAAATACTCCGCCTAGCATTACTGCTAGTCCTGCTAGGGTGTATCCTATCCAGGTGCCTGGGCCTCCTGTGTATGGGTATTCGGCCTTTTTGTTGGTTATTTTGATTCTGTATTTGTCGGAGTTTTCTTCTCCGTTTACTTTTAGAAGCTTAGCTGCGACCTTATCATCGTGTTTATCTAGCTCGTAGATTTTGCCTTTTTCTACTTTGAATCTGAATGCGACCCTATCCATTAATGAATATCCATCTGGAGCTTTGGTTTCGTAGACTCGGTATTCGCCGTCTGGGATGTTCTCGAATGAGAATTTACCATCTGTGCCATATTTGGCTATCAACTTGTCTGTTGGTGTTGTGCCAGCTGGAGTTACTACTGTTCCATCTTTCTTGATTGGTAGATATTTACCGTCTTTTTGTTTTTGTTGAAGTTCGAATTCAGCTCCTTGTAGGGCTTCTTTTGTTGTTTCGTCTACTTTTTGGAAGTAGATTGATGGTTTTTTGATGTTTCCTATGTCTGTTATTAGCAGGTTGATGTCACGGGCTAGATATTTATTTTCGTAGACTTTCATATTTACAGTTTCTGCACTTGGTGTAAGTGTAGATGATTTTGCTACGTATTTATCTAGTACTGTCTTGATATCTTCTGTACCAAATGTGACTTTTCCTGTTTCTTTGTCGACTTGTCCAACATCATAGGTTGCCTTGGCACCAATTCTTGCATTGTCTTTGTATGGCATGTCTACTATGAGGATATATTCTCTTACTGCGTCTGCATCATTTTTGTTTTCTTCGCTAGTATTTCCAGAGCTTGATCCTACTGGATTGTTTTTCTTTTCCTCTCTGTATGGAGGGGCTATTCTTAGGGTCAAGTTTGGTGTATTGCCGTTATTGATTTCGACTGTGTAAGAGCTGTTATCTGGTTCTATTATAGTATCGCCACTTGCTTGTACCAATCTTACCTTGGTATTTGTTTGGCTTAAGATTAGGTCAGTGTTTACTGAGTCTAAGATTAGCCTTGCTTTTTCAAGCTCGCTTGATCTTGCCTTGATGGTAATTTTTTGTCTGAAGGTCTTTGAGTCTGTGTCTATACCTAGGATTTCTGATTTTAGATTTTCTTTATCAGCATCTCCAGAATAGGTATTTACAGAAACTTTCTTCATATCATTTGTATCATCAAAGGAGTTTGTCCATTTGACTTTACCATCTTTTGTGACTTCTAGATTCCAAACTGTTTTAGATTTGGTGTAGCCTTGTGGGGCTTTTTCTTCTGTTAGGGTGTAGGTACCTGCTGGTAGCTTATCAAATAGGATTGTATTATCTGCTTGTTTTGTTCCTATATTTGCAGTGTACTTTTGTTTGCCTGTTGCAGTTAGTAAGAATTCTGCACCATCTAGGGTATTGCCATCTTGGTCAGTTTTTCTTATTTTTATTTCAGCTTTTCTGTAGTTTTCTAGGATTTGTTTATTGTTTTTGATTTCTACAATATTTCCATTTTCATCTACTTTAAAGGTTGAAATTGCATCTTTTGGCAAGTCATATTTTGTATCATCAGGTGATTTTGTTTCTATGACTTGGTAGGTACCTGGTGCTAGGCCTTCCCATGAGAAGATTCCATTGTCGTCTGATGTTCTTGTTGATTTGTCTACATCAGTTCCATCTTTTACAAGTTTAAATTCTGCTCCCTTTAATGGTAGACCTATGCCCAAATCCTTTAGTTTTTGAGAATTTTCCTCAGTCTTATCTACTACATTTGATAGGACACCACCATCTACTTTTGCAAATTCTATTTTGTTTTTGAAGTTTACAAGTTTGATTTCCTTGCTGACATTTCCACTTGCTCCTGGGTTAAAGAATTGTGACCAGGTTTCGAAGTAGGATTTGTAGGAATCTTTGTAGGTTGTACGGTTTTGTGTCCTGTAGTTGTAGTGAGTTTCATCTGCCCTAGTTTTTAGTGACTTGGCATTTTTGTTTAACTCACCCTTAATTTCTATTACATAGGTTGCAGTTTTTGAATCACCTTTTCTGTTTAGGTATCTAGTTGGGATATCTATTTTTCTGGTGATTTTATCATCTCTGTTGTCCTTGGTGACATATTTGTAATACCTATATCTACCATAATTGTAATCATATTGAGAATAATCATAACCGTAATAAGGATTAACTTCTAATGATTCTGTCCAAGTTTTAGTTGGATACCAATTGTATTCATCACCCTTATCTGTAATTAGACTTAAGTCAGAGCGTACTTTGAGCTTACCATCTGAATCTTCTTCGTAGATATCGTAGGAATCTGGTAGGTCTCCATCTTCCCATCCATCAATATTTCCACTGCTTGGATGACTACCTGCTCCATTCTTGATATAGGTTTTTACTGATAGATTATCATTTACTAGGATATCTTCATCTGTTGTAAATGATAGGGTCTTGCCTAACATCTCTCTATTCCTTGGGTTTAGATATAAAATCGCTGTAAAGGTCTTGCCATCTGGGTTTAACCTTAGCATGTAGGATGATATATCTGAATCTGGATTTTGGTAACCATTATATCCAATCTTTTCATTTTTTCCTCTGTAGTCTATGGTTATAGAGTCTGAGTAATGATAGTTAGAATAGTTAGGATTTGTTGGATCAGTATTATGTCCTATATCTGCAGTGACTTCTATGTCTTGCTTGTGGTCTACTTTTCTTCTGTTAGGGAAGAGTTGTAGGAACATGGACATGGAGTTTGGCTTGTAGTCTTTTACATATTCTGTAAAGATGTAGGTGATTGATCTTCTGTCAGGATTTACCTCTGCCTTTGCTAAAAGTCCTGCAGGTCCTATGATGTCAAAGTATTGGTCACCCTTTTGTCCCTTGTCAGAATTATTTTTGTTGATACCATCTAGGTCTACATTATCGGAGAATTTAATTGTGAAATAATCTCCTGGCTTGATGTCAGCTTTTTCGTCAATCTTGAAATTGAATTTAGCAAAGATGCCTTCGGCCTTGTTTGGATATACTGTATCCTTATTAGGTGTATCAGCTGTTGATACAAGTTCATCTTGTTTGCCTTCAAATTTGATTGCTTTCCAAACATCTTCTTTTCTGCCTGGAACATCCCATTTTTTATCTCCACCTAGGCTTATTAGCTTTTTCTTGGTGTCTAGGATGAAACCGTCTTTGGTTTTTGTTTCCTTGAGCCAATAGTAGCCATAAGGTAGGCCGGTGAATTTGATTTCACCATTAGAATTAGTTGTTTGTTTTTCTCCGACTTGGGTTTCCCCGTCTGTCTTATAGAGAGTGAACTCAACGCCATCTAATTTACCACCATCTTCATCTTCCTTGGTTAGGGTAAATTCACCCTTGCCTGGTTTTTGGTTGATGATATGGGTTACGGTTGCCTCACTTGTACCATCTACTTCTTTTTCTATAGTCTTATTATCTTTATCTACGGTATAAATCTTTACCCTACCGTCTACTACCTTGAAGGTCTTGATTGGGCCATTGACTTTCATGTAATCTTTGCCATTTTCGTCTGTGGCTGGTTTTGGTTCGATTACTCTATAGTAGCCGTCGGTTAGGTTGGTTATTTTGAATTTACCATCTTCGTCAGACTTGTAGATTCCGACAGGTGGATCTGTTATTTTTTCTGGGTCGTAGTTTTTAACTTTTACTTCTTCTCCAGTTTTCTTACTTATATAATAGTAAGTTGTAGTTCCATCATCGTTTTTCCTTGGTTTTATCATTTCCATATTTGCTGTCAATGGATAATAACCTTGGTTTTCCTTTTGGATATCGTCTGGGTCTTGTTTTTCTAGGTAGAACTCAACATCTTTTAGTTTAGTTTCTTTATCTACTAGTTTGCCATTTTCTTCTACCTTGTATTTACCTATTTTGGTAAAGACAACTTCAGCCTTGGTGTTGACGATATGAAGTATTGAACTTTGAGTCTCACCATCTCCATTATAGATATTCAGTCCTTCACTTGGGATAGGTTTTTTATCGTCAGTCTCATTAACAACTTGGCCATTTACTTCTACTCCCATTAGTTTTACATAAAACTTATTATTAGTGTAAACAAACTTAATTTTATACTTGTTAGTTGTTTTTACAAAACCATCTGGAGCAGAGGTTTCTTCTAGGATATAGGTGATTTCACCCTTCTTATACTCAACCATCTGTTGGCGAATACCGTCGATACTAAATTTGTAAGCTGGGTCGTTACGATTTGGCTCTTTATCAGTATCTAGGTTGATAGATTGACTATAGGTTTGATAGGTATTTCTATCATCCTTATTTTCTGGATAGAGCTTAAGATCAAGCTTGCCCTTAGTGATATGAGTAAACTTATCTTTATCATCCAAATATCCCTTAGTTAAGAGGAAGTATTCCTTTGGCTTGTTTATAACATAGAAGGTGTCTTCTGGCTTTGTATCAACTATTGTTTGACTATTAACATTCGTTGTTCTTAAGTTTTCAAAGCTTGTTGCTTCTTTTACCAAATTGCCATTCTGATCTACTTCATAGAAAGCCTTCTTGATAACTCCTTTTGCATCTTCATAGACTTTTATGACTATCTTTCTAGTCATAATTTCGTAGCCATCTGGGGCTTTGGTTTCTATCAATACATAGACACCCTTGGCTAGGTCTTTGATTTCAAACACACCACTATCACTTTCCACTTGGTAAGGTGGAAATTCTGATTGACCAGATATGACCTTCTTGACCGTTTCTTTATTATCAGAATCAATGTCTCCTGGATTGTCAGAAGTCTTTAGTAAGACGAACTTGGTGTCCTTTGTAATTACATTAGTCTTCTCAGTTGATCCAATCTTCTTCCACTTAAGGTCTGTTGTGGTCTTGGTGTTGGTTATCTCGTAAGGAGATTTTATGCCATCACCTTTAACATTTGAGTTGTCCTTAAATTTCTTTGAGTAGACATCGGTATAATAGGTTGGTTCGTACTTCTTGAAGTATTCTTCTTCGACATTAAGTTCTTTACCATCTTTGTCTTTGTAAGTTCTTACTATTTGTAAGCCGTCATCTGTTTTTTCGACTTTAAATATCCACTTAAATTGCTTGGTGTTAGATTGGTAGCCTTCTGGGATTCCTACTTCTTCTAGTTGGTAGATACCTTCTCCGAGGTTTTGGAAGTCTACCTTACCTGATGATTGGGAACGACGTAGGGCACTGTACTTACCTGTGGCATTTGAGATTGCGTCTGGTTTGACTTTTTTGTCTTCCTCTGTTGGGGTTTGTCCACCTACGCTGATAAGATTATTATTTTCATCATACTTATATTCTTTGTTATCGTAGGTGAATTTTTGCACATTACCTTCAGTAGTGTATTCTGTGACCTTTTTGCCGTTAGTATATTTCTTAAGGGTTGCGTTATCATCCTCACCATAGTATTCGTAGGCTTTGGCTTTCTCGTCCATTGAGAATCTTACTTTTGTAAGTCTAAAGTAAGCGTCTTTTAGTGGTTTTTTATTTCCCTTATCATCTAGGTCACTAGAAAATTTCTTGAAGGAGAAGTTGGTCTTGGAGTAGTTTCTGATTTTGATGTCTTGGAGGTTACCATCGTCATCATAATCAGGGTCTCCATTTTGCTTTGTCTTAAAGCCTATAGACTCGTCAAGTTTGCCGTCTGGGTCGCTTTCAAACACCAATTTCAATTTGTGAGTTGTTGAGTCTTGGTCTACATTGAAGAACCATGGGTCTGGTTTTTCAAATTTTGTAATAGCCCTGGTTTCTTGGAGCTTGTAGCGGCCAATAGGAAGGTATCTGAATTCGAAGTTGGAGTTGGAGTATGAGTAGATAGTCTTTTCATAACCACCCTCAATTTTCTTACCATCCTTATCGACTTGGGTTAGCTTAAAGTCGGCAGATTCTACTGGAACTTCTTTTTCAACAATTTTATCGCCCTCTTTTACTTTGGCCTTTTTGCCTTCAATTTTTTGGAATTTGAGGTCGATGTAGGCTTTTTCGTTGTTTACACTTACAAATTCGCCCTTTGTGTTTTTGGAGAAGAACTTGTTTGTATCAGACATCTCTTGGTAAATGCCTTGTTCGTTTTTCTCGTAGCCTTTTACCTCTTGCTTCCATGAACCTTTTTCATCTTCTGTAAAGGTGATAGCAAGGAAGGAGTCGGTTGGCTTGAAGCCATTGGCTGGTTTTATTTCTTCTAGGATGTAGGTGCCTTCACCTATGTTGGTAAATTCTACACCTAGTTGGTCATTTGAAATTGCCTTGGCAAATTTCTCTTTCTCATCATAAGGTTGGACTCTCATTGAGTCTAGCTGTTCTGGTGTAAGGTCTAATCCATCTGCGCCTTTAGTTGTTTCTTTCTCATAAGCTGGCTTGTTATTTTCAAATACTAGCTTTCCATCTTTATCAAGCTTAGCTTTTCTTAAGGAGAATTCTGCTCCTCCTATATTTTGGTAGGATGCCTTATCCTTTTTGAAGAAGTTTAGCTTTGTTTTGTTTTTGTAGTTGGTAACTCTAGCATCGTGGATCCACTTGTATGGGGCATCTGGCCTTGCCGGGTCGGAACGACCATCATCTTTTACTTCTTCGATATATCTTGCAAAGTCAGGGTCTCCCTTTTTGAAGCCCTTGATAGTTTTGCCTATAAGTTCTTTCTTTTCAGCTTCTGTTATGCCGATGTTGAAATCGTCATTTTCAGAGAAAGTGTGTTCAAAGTCAAAGGTGATATCCATGTAGTTGGCATCTCTTGGTACTTTTTCTTTGTTTATTACTACCTTGAAGTACCACTTCATGTCATTGCCATTTTTATCCTTTGGAGGTCTGTAGGTGTTATCTGGGGTCTTGATTTCTTCAAGCTCGTAGATACCTGGGGTTAGCTCTCTGAAGTAGTTATCTCCTGGCTTACCAGTAGCCTCTGATACTCCGTCGAATTTCTCATCGTAGTATTTAGGGAAGCCTGTTTTGCCTGTATCGACATAAGTACCATCTTCTTTTTTCTCATAGATTGGAACTCTCTCACCATTTACAAGCTTACGAGCCTTAAATTGTGAACCTGTTAGAGCAGCCTTGTTTTCATTGACCTTGGTAATTCTTAGCGGAATCCTAAAACCTGTTTCATCGTGGTTGAAGATTTCAGTTAGGTTACCATTTGAGATATTGACTATTACAGTATTATTCTCTTTAACATCTCTAGAATCAAATCGGTATTCTGATACAGTCTCAGATCCCCAACCACCAGCTATTTCTGTATCTCTGGTATAGACTAGTTTGTAATCAGAATCTAGGTCAAGACCTTTGTATTCTAAGGTGCCCTTATAAGGAGCATCTCTTTTGCTATTTGGAACTTTGACCCAATTGTCTACTAGGCCTTGTCTTTTGTTGACGAAAAGTTCAACTGTACCTGGAGAACCTTTTGGCTCATCCTTACTATTATCTATTCCGTCCTTTTGGTTGGAATAAATGAAGTTTGCCTTTAAGATCATCTCACCTGTTGGGTGTGGGGTATTTTCATCTATGAAGCTTGCTTCTACATTTACATCACGATCTGGCATCTCGAAGGTACAGGTAGATCCATCAACCTCTGCAGGGTCACCATTAATTAGTAGTTCAGCTAACTTCTTGCCAGGATTTGGTGTGATTGTTATTGTAACTTCTGTACCTGGTTTGACGTTATTTTGTGGGCTTGCACTAATGCTTCCGCCACCTGTACTGCTTGTGTTGACCTTGTGGCCTTCTTGTGTTCCTGGGTCTGGTGTAGGAGGGTCTGGTGTAGGAGTATCTTCTTTGATTTTCTTAGTTGAAATTTCTGAGTTAGTTGATGGATAAACCGAGCTTATTGATGATTCTTTTCCATCGTTAACAAATTTGATACTAGCATTTATCGGATAAACTTCATCAAATTCAGTGGTGTCTTTTAAATCTATTGTATAAGAAAAATCTAGAGTTTCACCTTTCTTAAGATTTATATTATCTAATTTAATTGAGTCATTTGTTCCGCTCTTAGATGTTATTGGGTCTAAGTTAGTTGAACCTATAGTAGCACTAGTTTCTAATAAGTTAATTTGATTTCTAAGTGTTGCATTAAGGCTAGCATCTTTTACTAGATATTCATCACTTGGTTTTTCTATGATTTTTCTTTCTTTAATAAAATTATCATCAGTCAAAATATTATTATCAAAAAAGTCTTTACTTACATTTTGACCTCTACCGTTATTATTATAATCATCATTTCTAAAGAATTTGAAATGATCACTTAAAATATTTCCTGACGGATCATTTGCTGTGTTATTTGCCATATAATTTGTATATTCACTATTTAAACCAGAATATAAGTCTATATGGGACATCCATGTATCAAAATGTACTGGCTTAGCTTTATTTCTAAATTGCCAAATTATTTCAGCAGCTTGGTATTTTATCCTATTTCCCTCATTTTTATCTCGGAAAGTTTTTGCTCCAGTAGAAATAAAGTTTGAGATGTTAATAAATATTCTCTTATCATAAGCCTCATTTGTATTTGTAATTTGATTATAATAGGTATCTCTATTTTTTGCTAACCTATCATTACCGTCAATATTATTTGCAACTCTTTTTTTGACTCCAATTTTCCCAAGGTAGTCTTTTATTGTTACATTTTCTCCATTTGGATTTGATGGAGTTGTCATTGTATAAGGTTGAGTATCTGATATTGACTCATCAAGTGCTAGTAAGTCTTGATTTACTCCACCTACTATTGAGTTTGTTGCATTATCATATTGAATGAAGGTCGCATCAATACTTGCATTTGATTTTTTAGCCTTATCAACTATGTCTGTTATCAATTTATTGATGTTTTTATCAAGAGTTGGGCCACTTGGATTGTTTTTATTAGTTAATTCTGATGCATCCTTGGATCTATCAATTACAAATACTAGTTGAATCTTATTTCCAATTATTTGCTCTTCAGTCTCTTGAGACGCCTTAGCTTTTGGACTTATTGAGAAGTTAATAGTTCTCTTTCCATTTTTAGTATCAACTTCGCTTGCCCAAACTTTTATGTTCAAATCATCAGAGCTTGCATCATATTCTAGCTCTTGTAGATATGATTCTGTTGGTGCTGCCATTAGTCTATTAAATTGTAGTGGTTCAGATAGGTCTAGGCCTGCCATCCTGTATCTTGGGGCGTGGGCTGAGTAGTCCATTTGTTTTGGATTTCTGGTCTTGCTTGGATTGTCCCTGTATTTTTTAACTGTTCCGTCTCTTTCTACTAGGATATACCAAGGGTTTGGATCTCTTTCGTAGCCTGCTGGTCCCCTGAATTCTTCTAGGACGTAGTGGCCTGGTTTTAGTTGGTCGAAGGTTACTATACCTTGGTTAGGGGCTTCTTCTTCGATTTCTTTTGGGCTCTTTCCAGTTTGGCCGCCTTTGCCATCATCTTTTGTGATTGGTACTCCTGGTGTTACCTTTTGGATGTATTCCTTTGGATATTTTTTATCCTTATCCTTGTACTCTATCTCGTAATTTTCATTTGCTGTATAGAGTCTGAAGTAGGCACGTCTTAGGCCAACCCTGATTGGATTGCCGTTTTTGTCAGTGTATCCTATTGCATTACCGACTTTCTTTATAGAGAATTTTCCTAGTTGTTCTTTTTCTAGGAAGTCGACTACTCCCTTAAATACTGAGTGAATGTCGGTTTTGGCATTGGTGTTAGGGTCTCTTACGATTACCTTCATATGGCCTTCGTTGGCTATGGCCTCTGCCTCTACCTTTAGAAGGATGTCATCAGCCTTGTTGTAGTCTTTTGGTGGGTTTGTTTCTCTTAGGATATAGTAGCCACCAAATTCTAGGCCTCCTAAGTGGAAGATGCCCTTATCATCTTGGATGATTGGCTCTTTATTTATTGGTTTAAAGTTTCCTTTTTCGTCCTTTTCGCCTATTATTGCCCCGTAGAAGTCTGAATTATAGAGGTTGAAGCTTACTGGCTTATTATCTTTGCCGAGTAATTTTTCATTGACTTCTGTAGCTTCTACTTCTGTTTTGCCATCTTTTTCTACGATTTTTCCCTTGTACTTTTTGAAGTCTATATCTATGGTTCTGGCTTCGTTGCCTATTTGATAAGCATCAACTTTTTCATGACCCTTAATTATATTAGATATTTCAACTTCTTTTAGCTTATTGGAATTAAAGATTTTATCTTGATTCTCTCCAGCTTTTGCCTTTGGAACTTCGTAGAGCTTGTGGGTGAAGTTGCCATCTTTATCTAAGCTTACTACAAGCTTCCAACCGTAGAGGTTGGTTTTTTTGTAGCCTTTTGGAGCTTCTAGCTCTTCTAATAAGTATTCGCCGACTTTTAGGTCCTTGAAGGTGATATATCCGCCGCCTTCAGCTTGTTGGCCATCTACTGTGGCTCTTGGAGGCTCGGTTTTTTTGGAATTATCTGTGTAGGCTTCTTCTAAGTAGAAGTCACCGTCTACCATTTTTAGGGACATGAGTCTAAATTTAGCATCGCCTAGGCCTAGGTGTTCTTTGTCTGTCCCTAGGTTTTCGGTCCTAACTTTTCTAAATTTGATCTCTGTCTTTTTGGTTTTGTTCCTAATTATAGGAAGATCAACTGTCTTGCCATCTCTTTTGGCTTTTTCTGTTTCAAGGTTTGCGTCTTCTATTTTTGCTTCTTTTTCGCCCTTTTCATTCGCAACTTCTTTGTATTCTTGTACAAAGCTTACTTGAACCTTTTTCTTTTGGTTAGCATCAGTAATCTCTTTTGCTTCGATTAGGTAGAGTGGGGCTTTTTCATAGCCTTCTGGAACCTTTGTTTCCTCTAATACATAGAAACCAGCAGGGATATGGTCGAATTTGAATTCACCAATATTGCCCTTTTCGGTCTTGTCGTATTTTGAATCATAAGTTAGTTTAGATGGGTCTTTGAATTTATTTTTAGCATCAGCTAAATCTGATGCTTCTATTTTTCTAAGTCTAAATTCTGCACCGTCTAGTTTTATAAACTTATTTCTTTTTATAAATTCAAGCTTACCGAGGTTATCCTCTATGTTTGTGACCTTGACTTTGATTTTGTTGTCTTCGTCAAGTACTACAAGAGGTTTTTTTCCGTCTGTATCTTTTGGAACAGTTTTTTGGTCTATTGATACTTCTGTTTCAAAACCATCGTTGACATGGATACTTGGAAGCTTCTTGGCATCGTATCGTCCATCGTCTGGATGGATTTCTTTTCTTATTACTTCGATATCAAAGTCTTGGATTTTTTGATAACCTTTTGGGGCTTTCATTTCTTGGACCTTGTACTTACCTGGTCTTAGGTAAAGTTTGTGAGCCTTGTCATCATCTGTTGATGTCCACTCTTTTTTCTCACCTGTATCGATATTGGTAAATCTGAATTTGGCGTCTTTTAGCTTTTCTCCACCTTTCTTATATTTATCAATCTCGATTGGAGCCATTACACGACCAGCGATTAGCTCTTGGTATTTTCCTTCGTCGGTGTGGGAGTAGAATACTAATTTTACAGAATCTGCCTTGTCATCATTCCAATCATTGCCTTCTCTATAGGAAGCTATTACCTTATTATAAAGCTTTTGTGCCATTTCATATTGGGTTGATTGGACTGGTGGGTAGTTTCCTATTTGAGTTTCATTATCTTTTAGCTTTCTGAGTCCTTGGTCAGTTTTTCTATCATCATCTTTACCTTCAAAGGAACCATCCCATCCAGTTTTTGGATATGTTTGTCGTGTACCTGATAGGGTGTGAGGAACTTTCCACTCATCTACGTTGTAGGATGATGGGGCATCGAAATAATCCTTTTCTAGGGACTTACCATCTGTGAAATGGTGGATTACCCTTTGGTACATGGATGATTCGATGAGCCTATGCATCACTTGGTTGTTATTGTCTTTCGAATATTCCTTCTTGACTTCCTCACCATAGAAGTAGATCTTTTTCATAAGTTCTTCCATGGCTTGGCCTTGGCTTAAATCACCATTATGGTTTAGAGAAACTCCGTCATAAGTGTTCCCAGCTAGGTAATTCTTTAAGCTATAGGTGCCAGATTGGTTTCCTATGGATTCATTTAGTCTATTTAGGAGGTAGTCACCTGATACATCCTCATGCTTATCTAAGAAGATCTTGGTGTTGCCTGTGTATACTGGGGCATTGACACGGTCGTTGAAACATGATACCATATCGAAGTTTCTATTGATACGCATGATTGGGTATGGACTTTCTATATAGGCTATGTAGCCTTTGGCTAAGTCTTGGGCAGAGATTTTTTCTGTAAAGAGGTTTACTCGGCCGCCTTCATAATCGTAAGACTCGTCGATGTTAAATTTCTTTTTGTCTTTTAGGTTAGGCCTAAAGTTGTAGGTGTCGTCTCTTTTTCCTGAGTGGTTAGGATATTCATAAGAAACTATGGTTCCTGGGAAATACTGACCATTTTGTAAGACAACATCTCCTGCTTGGGTCGTTCTCCTATAGCCACCGTCTTTGAGTGGTAGGTAGTAGACCTTTTTTGCCCTAATTGTTTTCTTGTCTTTGCCATTATTTCTATCAAAATCAGGATTATCTAGGGCTGGGTCTTGGCTTTCGCCACGTCTGATTAAATCTAGGGCGTACCAATCTACCTTAGTATCTGATTTTCTATTTGCAACTATGGTTCTAGTGTTGTCGTAGTAGAATCTCTCGTTGGTAAACCTATCTGTTAGACCGAGGAAGGTTGCAGGAATATTTGTTTCAACTAGGTTGAATGGTACTTCTGCAAATCTTCTAGCCTCTTTCACTCCCTTTAGCCATTTGAGTGGAGTAGGGATAGAGTTGTATTTATTAAGTATGTCTTGTAACAAACCATCAATATAGTTCTTATCAGGGTTTAGTCTAAAGCCAATTGAGTAGGTTTCGTGAACTTGGTCAGGGTCAATTGTTGCTTTGACCTTGATGTATAACTTATTTCCTTCTGGTTTATTATCAACTAATTTCTGTCCAAGATCAGCTTTACTTATTTGAGAATTTTGGCTTAAAAGCTCTCCAAGGTTTGTTGAAGAAATATAACCATCTGTTGTCTCTAGGTCATCTTTATTTTTAGATGCCTTGTAGTAGATATTTGTAAGGCCTTGGTTAGCTGATCCAAACACTGTTAGGTTTAGATTATTAAATTCAAGTGGATTTTTAGGGTCAACAAGCTTATCTGTATCGACTTCTATATCCCATTCTACATAGGCTCCTGTTAGTCTGGACTTATCCAAATCAACTAACTTGTCTATTACCTTTCCCTTATTGTCTTTAAGTTTTTGAGAGGTTGTCCTCCAGTCTAGTTGGTAAGGATAAGTACCTGATTTTGTTTCTCCCTCATCTTTTACAACATATTCGCTAGTGACTGGGCTCGGTGTATCTTTATAGACTGTTATTGGATACAAGTTTTGAACCGGGTTATTTTTTGGAGCTACTTTGATGTTAAGAGTAATTGGGTTTTGGTTACCAATTGCTTTTGCATCAAATTCTAAGTTTTGGTCTATATTTAGATCTATCGGTTGTGTAACTTTTCTTACGTATGTGTATCTAATAACTGTATCATTACCAAGCTTCATAAACTGTGCAGTTGCTATCAATTGACCATTGTTGTAAAGATCATTTAGAGGTTGACCTTTGTCTTCTTTTAGGTATGGGCCAAGATTAACATCAAAGTACCAACCAGATGGGATTGGCCAGCCTGATGTCGCCTTAACTTGCATCTTTGTCTTGAGCTTGAACTTCTTACCCTCAAAAGAGTCTGAATTTCCTTGTGGCAATTGTCTAAGATTGTTAAATCTTGTATTTTCTTCCCTGTCCTTTTCTACAAGAGCATTAATGGCATCATTATTGGCTGTCATTAGCTTTTCTTGGTCTTCTCTTGTAAGCTTGTATTTTTTTTCAAAAGAATCTAGGAGGGCTTGGATTTCTTCGATGCCCTTACTCTTATCGGCTAGGGCTTCTTTTAATTCCTTGTCGGCCTTTTCGAGATTTGTTGGTTCTTCTGGCTTGTTTTCTTGGTTTTCAGGATTTTCCTTTTCTTGTGGGTAGACAAATCTGATTATTTCGTCGATATTTATATTGGCTACCTTGTAGGTTTCCTTGTTTAGACCGGTGATTAAGTCCCCTATGATTTCTCTAAGGTCAGCTTCTTCTAGCTTATCTCTTTGGGCTATGGCCTTGGTGTAGTTTAGTAGGTCTTCCCAATAGATTTGGTCCTTGTCGTAGGCATAGAGTCTGGATGTGATTTCATCTACAGTTTTTGCCATGGCCTCTGTGAGTCTAGACTCGTTTTTAAGTCTGGCTTCTAGGCTATCCCTATTTAGGAGGAGGGCTGATAATTTGTCGGCTGGGTCTTCCTCTTCCTCGCTAGGGTCTTTTTTATCTTCCTTTTCAGCTTGGCTAGCTGGTGCATCATTTTCTTCTGATGGAGTTTTGTCAGCGGCAGGAGTTTGGTTTTCTGTAGGAGCCGGCGCTGGGTCTTCTCCTTCTTCTTTATTTTCTTCTTCACTTCCTTCTATATATATAGGATTTTTGATTTCCCTATTATTTAGCTGGTAGGATGCGATATGGGTGTTTTTCTTATCTACCTTTGTGCTTAGGCTTAGCCTTGCTAGGTAGGCTTTTGGGATTTCGAAGTTTATTTTTTCTGCAAAGTCGATTTCTTGGCTAAATTCTTTATTGATTACAAAACCTTCTGGACCCATCTTGTAGTAGTCTAGTCTGATTTTTGTTTCGTCTGTGATTTGGTTTTGATCTGGATTTAGCTTATAGTCGAGCTCTTTGACATCGTCTGTGTCATTGGCTAGGAAATCTGTCCATTCTATTTGGTCATATTTTGCAAATATGCCTCCTAAAATTCCTTCTTCCTTGTATGTAGCTGTGAGGTTGTTAGCATCACTTTGTTCTAGCTTGATTGTCTTGGTGGTATTTTCACCATCATCTAGGTCTTCTTCTTTGGCTATTAGCTTGTAGGTTAAGACCTCATCATTATCATCTGCTAGGCCAATTGCTAGGTCATAGTTTCTGCCATCTTTTGCTTCTCTGATGTCTGCACTTATCTTATAGATTATTTCATCGTGGGCCTTATTTTTTAGTATAAGGCTATTAAGTTCATCATCAGATGTTTCTACTGCTAGGTCGTTTTCCTTATTAGCATCTATGGCGCTTGCAGAAACTAACCTTAGGGAGTTGATATTTGGCATGGCTACTAGAGATAGGCTTAAGTCCTTATCTTCTCCTTCTGCAAGAGGATTCTTTCTCTTTAGCCTTATTTCATAGTCAATCTTTGTGAGGGATTCATCGAGTGTAGCCTTCATATCTATAAGGTAGTCTTTGCTTTCTACAAGCTTTGTTGAATCTATTTCTGCTGCTTTGACGTCCTCTGTGGTCTCATTTTGAGCAAGGCCCATTATTGATGAGTCCTCTTCATAATTTTGTGGCTCAGGCTCGCTTGCGAATACGTTTGTCGGAATGGACATGGACGTTGCAATTATTAGGGCAAAGACCTTTCTTGTCAATAGGCTTAATCTTACTTTCATATAGACCTCCTTTCTTCGTCTAAATTTGCTCTGTGTCTTCTGTGGTATTTCTTTTTATGGATAATTATTATCATATCTAGTCCTTTTATTGATAAGTTATTTTTTAGAAATATTTTTATAATTAATTTTGGACGCATTGGCCTAGTTTCTATATATATCTATCATATAATACTTTTTGATTTTTGACAACAGATAAAAATGCCATGGTTGACGCTTTTGCATGCTAAGGAAAATTGATTTTAAATATATTTTTGAGCGAAATATATATAAATTTCTTAAAAATATCAGAATAATTTTATATATATTGGGATTTTCTTGGGAAAATTTTAAATTAATTATTAGTTTATTTAATTTTATTTTTTGGAATGTTAATATGTATAAAATTTCTATAGATTTCTAAAAATGTAAGATATTGTGATATTTTAAATTATGGATTGTGAGAGAAGATTTAGAAATATTTTAAGGCTGGGAGAAGAATTTTTCGCCCAGCCTTGGTGATTTTTGTATTAAATATGAATAAGTTTTTAAAGATTTTAATAATTTTCTAATTTGATGAAGGCTTGTGGACCATAGATTGACCATTTGGTCTGTCTTAAGAGGTCTGCTCCGAAGACTACTTGGATGTCTTTGTCATTTAGGCTCTCATCTATGGCAACTGACTTAATTCTTACTTCTTTATTGTCTAATTTGAAGGTGAACCTATTGAGGAAATTTACATCTTCCGTGGCATCTCCCATAAGCTTCATTGTTTGGGAAAGATCTGCATCTGCATCTATTATATCAGCTCCTATTGGCTTTGAGACAATGGTTAGAGGTCTAGATGTGTCTATGGCTGCCTTTATAATCTTGTCATTTAGGCTTATATTTAGGATTGGTTGGTTTGTTTTTATAGCGTTTGGCTCTAAAAAATCTGATGTTTGGACTTCAAATTTGCCCTCGGCAAGGTTTCCTCTCCAGGCAAATTGGCTTATGACATTCCAACCTAGGACCATGTCGCAGTCATTGGTATTGCCCAATTGATCTCTTCCAAGGTCAAAGACTTCATCCTTTGCTACAAGGACTGGTACCCTATTTAGCTTAAGCCCTCCGATAAGTAGCTCGCTCAAAAATCCCCTTTTGTAGGTCTTTTTCTTGTCTATATAGTCACTATCAATCAATTCTATTTCTAGAGATTTGGCCACTGATTCCTTTATCATGGTGTTGCCTCTGGTGTTAAATAAGGCGATAAGTCCCTTGCCATTTGAGCCTAGGCCTAGGTAGATGAAGTTTAGAAATTTGGTATCTGCTATTGGAACTAATGAAAAATTCATGTTCTCTCCTTTGTATGTATTTTTATTATATTATACCTTAAAGATTGGCAAAGTATAAAGATGAATTATCCTTGCGAATGTCCATTGTATTTATCTAACTTTTATTGTACAATTATAGTACACTCATTGTCTAGTGTTTGAAAGGAGGTTTCATGAACGAACTAATAATTGCCATCCTTCCCGAATATGTGAAGGGCAAGGGGATTTATTCTAGAATCTATTGTGAAGACGGTGCCTACCTTGACCAAAGGGGCCCTGCCCTATTTCTTAAAAATCTCTACTACCATCATGGCAAGGATAAGCAAAGAATTGACAAGCATATAAAGGCAAACTACCAAATCCACCGCAACCTGCCTTATGTAATCGACTCAAATGGTGTATTTTCCCCTTTCAAATACAGAAAAAGCGATTACGACAAGGAAACAAGAGCCTTTGTAAATGTGAAATATGTAGAAAGAATAGAAAATAGCGAAATAGTCCTAATCACAGGAGAGAGGATCTCAAGTCTCGCCAGCGAAAAGGCCCTAATATCCAGCAAAAATCTAGCCCAATCATTGATGTTTGAAGAGATGGTGAGAATCTTGAGAGAGCAAAATTCTTCTATAAGGTTTTTAACAGCCAAAATAAAAAATCCCATTTAAGCTTGCAAAAAATAATCTTCTTAGTATATTACTATTATGAGTTAGCAGTCGAAGTTAATGAGTGCTAACACCAATCATTTATCATTAATCATTTGCGATAAGCAAAAGAAAGGATCAGACATGAACTTAAAACCAATCGGAGATAGAATTGTTATTAAAAAAGCTGAAGCTGAAAAAACAACAGCTAGTGGAATCGTGCTTCCAGAAAGCGCTCAAGAAAAACCACAATATGCTGAAGTAGTAGCTATAAGCGCAGATATAGAAAATGACGAGAAGAAAAAAGATTCCCTAAAGGTAGGGGATAAGGTTATTTATTCTCAATACGCAGGAACAGATGTAAAGCTAGAAGATAGCGAATATATAGTTGTCAAATATAACGACATTTTAGCAGTAGTAGAAGCTTAAGAAGGAGAGATATAGATGGCAAAAGATATTAAATTTGGAAAAGATGCAAGAGATGGTCTTGAAAGAGGAATTGATAAACTTGCAAATGCAGTAAGAGTAACTCTTGGACCAAAGGGCAGAAACGTAGTATTAGATAAGGCTTATGGTGCACCAACAATCACAAATGATGGTGTTACAATAGCAAATGACATAGAATTAGAAGATAGATTTGAAAACATGGGAGCTCAACTTGTAAAAGAAGTAGCAACCAAGACAAACGATGTAGCAGGTGATGGTACAACAACAGCCACAGTGCTAGCCCATGCAATCATCAAAGAAGGCCTTAAAAACCTTGCAGCAGGAGCAAATCCAGTAGTTTTAAACAAGGGACTTAAAAAGGCAACAGACATAGTAGTAGACTACATCAAAGAAAATTCTAAAGATGTAGAAGATAAACAAGCTATAGAAAATGTCGGCACAATCTCATCACAAGATGAAAACATCGGTAAGCTAATAGCAGATGCCATGGAAAAAGTAGGTAACGATGGAGTAATCACAGTAGAAGAGTCAAAAACAACAGACACCTACCTAGATGTAGTAGAAGGAATGCAATTTGACAAGGGCTACCTATCACCATACATGGCCACAGACAACGAAAAAATGATAGCAGAGCTAGATGACCCATACATCCTTCTAACAGATAAGAAAATCTCAAATATCCAAGAAGTCCTACCACTCCTTGAACAAATCGTTCAAGAATCAAGACCACTACTAATCATCGCAGATGATGTAGACGGAGAAGCCCTCACAACATTAATCTTAAACAAACTAAGAGGAACATTCAACGTAGTAGCAGTCAAAGCTCCAGGCTATGGTGACAGAAGAAAAGCCATGCTAGAAGATCTAGCAATCCTAACAGGCTCAACAGTAATCAGCGAAGAGCTAGGCATGGACCTAAAAGAAGCAACAATCGACATGCTAGGTTCAGCAAAGAAAGTAAAAGTAGACAAAGACAATACAACCATAGTAGAAGGCAAGGGCGATAAAGAAAAATTAGCTGAAAGAGTAGAAGTAATCAAAACTCAACAAGCAAGCGAAGAAAGCCAATACGAAAAAGAAAAACTAGCCGAAAGACTAGCCAAACTTGCAGGTGGAGTAGCAGTAATCAATGTCGGAGCAGCTACAGAAACAGAAATGCAAGAAAAGAAATACAGAATCGAAGATGCCCTATCAGCAACAAGAGCAGCAGTAGAAGAAGGAATCGTAGCAGGCGGTGGAGTAGTCCTAGTAGGAGCAATCGATAAGGTAGAAGCCCTAAGAGAAAGCCTAATAGGCGATGAAAAAACAGGAGCTCTAATCATAGAAAGAGCCCTAGAAGCCCCACTAAGACAAATAGTAGCAAACGCAGGCCTAGACGGATCAGTAATAGTAGAAAAAGTTAAAAACAGCGGCAAAGAAGAAGGCTACGATGCTTACAACAACGAATTCGTAAACATGTTTGAAGCAGGAATAGTAGAGCCAACAAAAGTAACAAGATCAGCCATACAAAACGCAGTATCTGTCGCAGGAATGATACTCACAACAGAAGCCGCAGTAGCAGATATACCAAAAGAAGAACCTGCTATGCCAGCCGGCCCACAAATGCCAATGTACTAAAATCCAAATCAAAAGCACTCCCTGTGGGTGCTTTTTAATTTGGATTTTATAAGAAATTTGCTATATATTTTAAAAGAGAGTGGAAATATTAAGCAGGCCCGTGCAGAGGACCTCGCAGCGAAGCGAAAAACACGCCCCTCCGGCGCGTAGAGGAGCCCCGCGGAGCGGTCGAGCGAAGCGAGAAGCAAGATTAATATTGAAATTATTTTTAACCTTGGTATAATAGTACTGAAGAAGAAATGTTAATATATGTCCATGTGGACACAGAAAAACCAGGAGCGGCTACTCCTGGTTTTTAATTTAGGCTAGTTATCGCCTTTACGTCCGTCCAGCCATTTGCAGATTAGGTGGCTAACCACTTCTGGTATGGATACAATAAATAGTACAAT
>NZ_JBGMEF010000042.1:0-36333 GCF_046365475.1 Anaerococcus kampingae | reverse complement strand
GGGCTAGATCTTAGCCCCTATTCGATTTTACTAAAAAAAACTGACCCTAGGGCCAGTAAATTTTTTAATTTAGTACTAAATTAAAAAAAGCTTAAGCTTTTTCTACTTTTCCACTTTTAACACATTTTGTACATACGTTAATAGTCTTTGGAGTGCCGTCTACAACAGCTTTTACTTTGTGCACGTTTGCTTTAAAAGTTCTGTTTATTTGTCTATGTGAGAAAGTAACAGATTTACCTGCTTTTGTACCTTTGCCACATATATCGCATGTTTTTGCCATAATTACACCTCCTCCTTATTCATCTTTATTATTCTACCAAAGTTTAAGTAAAATTACAAATTTTTTCTTTATTTTTAATAGGGAGATTAAGCCTATAAAGAGTATAGTGATTAATGGAAAGATCAAAATAAGAATTTAAGGGGGATTAAATGGATTATAAATCTCTTTATGAAAATAAAAACTTAGGCCAAATTCTATTTGGCGAAGAATTAAAAAATTACACAAATTTTGGCATAGGAGGACTGGCAGATGCTCTAGCCTTACCAGGCACAGTTGACGAGCTTGAAGCCCTTCTAAAATTTAACTATGAAAATAAAATAGAAACTAGTGTTATAGGCAAGGGAACAAATCTTTTAGTGTCTGATAAGGGTATTAGGGGTTGTGTTATAGTCCTTGCGGATAATTTTGACGATGTTAAGATAGAAGATGATTGTCTAACAGCCTTATCAGGAACAGCTCTTATTAAAGCAAGCAGGGCAGCAATAGAAATAGGCCTTGCTGGTATGGAAGAGATTTCAGGTATACCTGGTTCTGTTGGAGGGGCCATCGCTATGAATGCTGGAGCCTATGGTGGTGAAATCAAGGATATAGTTGTAGAAGTAAAGGCCTTTGATTATGAGGGAAATCTTCACACCTTTAACAATGATGATATGCATTTTTCCTATAGGCACTCTAGAGTTTTTGAAGATAATTTGATAGTTGTCAGTGCTAAATTTAAATTAAAACCGGATGACAAAAGACTTGTTATAGATAGGTTTAAAGACTACAGAGATAGACGAACAAGCAAACAACCTCTTGATAAAAAATCTGCAGGGTCAACCTTTAAAAGACCTGAAGGATCCTATGCATCAAAGCTAATTGATGAATGTGGCCTAAGAGGTTTTAGAGAGGGAGATTGCCAAGTTAGTGAGAAACACTGTGGCTTTATTATAAATACAGGAGATGCTACTTGCAATGAAATGCTTGCTTTTATTAATCATGTGGCAGCAATTGTTAAGGAGAAAACAGGCTTTACACTGGAGCGAGAGGTAAAATTAGTCGGAGAATTATAGATGAAATTAAAGATAATTACTGGTTTATCAGGTTCAGGTAAGACAACAGCCTTAAGGGCTTATGAAGATATGGGCTATTATGCCATGGACAATACTCCATCATATTTAGTTCAGAAATTTATAGAATTAAATAATAATCAAGAAAAGCCAATAGAAAAAATGGCGGTTGTAATTGATTTTAGGTCATTTTCTATAGACAATAATATCTATGAATCAATCAAAGATCTAAAAAATGCCAATGAAGATACAGAAATTATCTTTATTTATTGCAATGATGAAATCATTCAAAAAAGATACAACGAATTAAGAAGACCCCACCCACTAGGAGAATTTGGTAGTGTAACAGACGGTCTAGAAAAGGAGAAAGCTCTCCTAAAACCTATAAGGGAGATATCCGATACTATAATAGACACTACTAACTACAAGATAGCAGAGCTTAGGTCTGTTATAGAAAATTCTTTAGATAAGAAGTCAAAAATGATAGTAAATCTTATATCATTTGGTTTTAAATATGGGATTAGCTCTGATTTTGACTTTGTATTTGATGTAAGATTTGTCCCCAATCCTTTTTATATAGATGAGCTTAAGCCATTAAATGGTACTAGTGAGCTATTAGCGGCTTATCTCGATCAATTTCATATTATCAAGGATTTTGAGGAAAAGGCCTATGATATGCTTATATCGCTCCTGCCTGAATTTCAAAAGCAGGGCAAAAATATACTAACCATAGGATTTGGGTGTACAGGTGGTAAGCATAGGTCTGTCTATATGGTAGAGAAAATGTATGAGAGAATGAAAGATGATGATTATATATTAATTAAGAGACACAGAGAAAAGGATAAGTGGTAAGATGAGATATTTAAAAAGATTAGACCTAGAAAATATAAAAAATGCGAGAGATATGGGAGGGGTAGCAACCCTAGATAAGAAAGCTACAGCCTGGCATAAGATTATAAGATCTGCAAGTCTAGATGATGTAAAAGAAGTTGATATAAAGGACCTAAAAGACTTAAATATAACAACCATCATTGATTTAAGAAGAGAAAATGAATTAAAACTTGAGACAGAAAGTCATAAGCTAATAAAAGATAATTTTGATTTTCATCATATATCATTAGCCCCAGATAAGGAATTTAGACAAGAAGAAATAGATAAAATTATCTCAGGCAAGATGACCGTAGGCCAGTCTTATAGAAATCTTATAGATCATTTTGTTGCTGTCAAAGAAATTATGGAGGTAATAGCAAATGCAGAAGGCTCTGTACTTTACCATTGCCAGGAGGGAAAGGATAGGACAGGAATTATTTCAATGATTATTCTAGGCCTTGCCAATGCCTACAGGGGAGATATCATAGCAGACTATGAGGTATCTTCAGCTCATCTTGGCTATATCGAAAGATATGGAGAAGACGAACCATACTCAGTATTCAGGATTACAGACCCATATTATATGAAAGAAGCCTATGACTATGTTGTTAGAAAATATGGTACATTTGAGGATTATCTAGCTTATGCCAAGGTTGATGCTAAGGTAATTCAAGCAATAAAGGATAAGATAGTAGAATAAGATGAGCTTTTCCCAAAGATGCAAAAAAGAAGTCCTCAAAAAAGATGCTCTTGATCTAAAGGGTGAGCTTATAAGTCTGATACACTTTATAGGTTCAATAAGGATTTCTGAAGGAAAGCTAAATGTGATTTTTAAAACAGATTCAAATGGAGAGGCTAGATATATTTATAAGCTAGTAGCTGACCTTTATGGATATTCGCCAACTTTTGAAATCCAAGATAACCCTGACAAGAAAAATAAGAGGGACTATGTAATAATTGTTGAAGACAGTGATGTTTCCGATAAATTAGTAGGCCTAATGGCAGAAGGGTTTATAGAAAATTATGAAGATATAGAAGATGTAAGGCTCGATGAGATAAAAAGCTTTCTAAAAATTGCCTTTATATTTAGGGGATCTGTAAACGACCCACAAAGAGGTTATAATCTTGAGATAGTTTCAAAGGATGAAAATGAAGCAAGTCTTTTAAAGGAATCCATGGATACCTTTAGTCTCAATTCAAAATTATCAACAAGAAATGACTATTATATAGTCTACCTAAAAGATTCTGACAAGATTTCTGATTTTCTTGCCATAATTGGTGCTACAAAATCCTTATTTGAGCTTGAAAATGTAAGGGCTATTAAGTCGCTTAGAAATGATATTAATAGAGTAAATAATTTTGATAATGCCAATATCGATAGGACTGTAAAGGCTGCGGCTAACCAGCTTACAGCTATAAACAAGGTAAAGGAAGCAGGAGTCTTTGAAGACTTAGATGACCTAAGCAAAAATCTTGCCAATTTAAGGCTAGAGAATCCATACCTATCATTAGAAGAGCTTGGGGAGATGATAAATCCGCCCCTATCCAAGGCCAAGGTCAATTATAGACTTCAAAAATTTATCAAAATAGCAAAGGATTTGTAAATATTTACAAATCTTTTTTTGAAAGGAAATTATGACTACAAAATTTACCCACCTCCACCTACATACAGAATATTCCCTCCTAGATGGCTACTCAAGGATAGATAAGCTCCTTGATAAGTGCCTCGACCTAGGGATGGATTCGGTTGCCATAACTGACCATGGTTCTATGTATGGGGTCATAGAATTTTATAAACAAGCCACAAAAAGGGGTATAAAGCCAATTATAGGTTGTGAGGTCTATGTTTCAGAAAAAGACCATAAGATAAAAGACCCTACAAATAAACGCTATTACCACCTTATTCTTTTGGCAGAAAATGAGACTGGCTATAAGAATTTGGTCAAAATTGTATCAGAAGCCTATGTAAATGGTTTTTATTACAAACCAAGGGTAAGCTTTGATTTTATAAAAGACCACACAGAAGGCCTTATAGCCCTTTCAGCTTGTCTAAATGGGGAAGTCAACCAAAGAATTCTAGAAAATGATATGGAAGCTGCTATAAGCACTGCAAAGAAATATGAAGATGCTTTTGGTAAGGGCAATTACTTCCTAGAAATCCAAGACCATGGGATTCCTGAACAAAAACAGGTAAATATAGGAGTTACTTATCTTCACAGGAAATTAGGCATTGAGATGGTAGCAACTAATGATGTTCACTATATAGAAAGGGAAGATTCCTACCTCCAAGATGTTCTCCTATGTATCCAGACTGGTGCTCTAGTCAAAGATGAAAATAGGATGAGGATGCCTAATAGGGAATTTTACCTCAAAGACCCAGATACCATGTCTGAAATTTTTAAAGATTATGAAAGAGCTATTGAAAACACAACAAAAATTGCCGATAGATGTAAGCTTGAAATAAAATTTCACGAGCCCCATCTTCCATACTATACCAAGCTTCCTGAAGGCCTTAGCAATCTTGATTACCTAAAACTTTTGGTTAACCAAGGTATAAGCAAAAAATATAAAAATCCTACAAGTGAAATAGTCGAGAGAGTTAAAAAGGAAATAGAAGTTATAAACTCAATGGGCTATGTAGATTATTTTCTAATTGTTTGGGATTTTGTAAATTATGCTAGAAATAACGATATAGCAGTGGGGCCGGGTAGGGGATCTGCAGCAGGTTCTATAGTATCCTATGCCCTTGATATAACACAAATTGACCCGATTAAATATAACCTAATCTTTGAAAGATTCCTAAATCCAGAGAGGGTATCCATGCCTGATATAGATATAGACTTTGACTATGTCCTAAGGGATAAAGTGGTTGAATATGTAAATGATCTCTATGGTAGAGACCATGTTTCACAAATCATTACCTTTGGAAGGATGCAGGCAAGAAATGCCATTAGGGATGTGGGCAGAGTCCTAGATATTGCCTATGGCAAGGTAGATACCATTGCCAAACAAATCCCAGCGACAATTGGCATGACCATAGATAAGGCCTTAGCAGAATCTGATAGCTTTAGGGCATCATACCATAAGGATGCGGAAAGCAAGAGGCTGATTGACACAGCTAGGAAATTAGAAGGTCTTCCTCGCCATACATCAATCCATGCGGCAGGAGTAGTTATTTCAAAAGATCCGCTCACAGAAATAATTCCCCTAGCCTTATCAAATGACCTGGTAGTAACCCAGTTTGATATGACAGAAATCGAAGAGCTTGGCCTTTTAAAGATGGACTTTCTTGGTCTAAGAAACCTCACAGTTATAAAAGATACTATAAAGGATATAAAGAAAAATTACGGATTAGATATAGACATCGAAAATATCGACGTAAACGATAAAAATGTCATCAAACAATTTAACAAGGCTCAAACCATTGGTCTTTTTCAGTTTGAATCTGCTGGCATGAGGGCCTTCCTTAAAAACCTTAAGCCAACAGTATTTGATGATTTAATAGCTGCAAACTCTCTATTTAGGCCAGGACCAATGGATGAGATTCCTAAATATATCCATAACAAAAATAACCCAGAAGATGTAAGCTTTCTTGATGAAAAACTTAGGCCAATCCTAGGGGTGACCTACGGAATAATCGTATACCAAGAGCAAGTAATGCAGATAGTTCAACAGCTAGCAGGCTATTCGCTTGGAGAAGCTGATAACCTCAGACGAGCCATGTCAAAGAAAAAGATGAGCGTCATGGAAGAAAATAGGGATATTTTTATAAATGGTAAGGTCGATGAAGATGGGCAAATCCTAATACCAGGAGCTATTAGAAATGGTGTTGATAAAAAGGCAGCCAATACAATTTATGATGAAATGATATCTTTTGCTAAATATGCCTTTAACAAGTCTCACTCAGCAGCCTATTCCCTTGTAGCAGTTCAAACAGCTTATCTTAAGCACTATTATCCTGAAGAATATATGGCCAATCTAATTTCTTCAGTGATGGACCAATCATCAAAGCTATACTTATATGTATCAGAAACTAAAAGGCTTGGTATTGAAGTCCTTGCTCCAGATATAAATAAGTCTTACGGACCATTTGAAGTAGCAGATAAAAAGATAATTTTTGGCCTATCAGGTATTAAAAATCTTGGAGCCAATCTAATAGCCGCAATTATAAAGGCAAGGGATGCTGGTGGAGAATTTATAAATTTCAAAAATTTCCTAGAAAGGGTTGAAGATGTCGATTCAAGGGCTCTTAATAAAAAAGGAATCGAATCTTTAATCAAAGCAGGTGCCTTTGATAGCTTAGGCTATACTAGGTCATCGCTTATGGCAATCTATGAAAAAGCCATATCTACAGTCCATGACAATAATAAAATAAATGTGACAGGTCAAATTAATCTCTTAGATATGGCAGGAGATGTTGATACTAGGGATATAGATATGCCGAATATTGCAGAATATCCTAAAAATATAAAACTTAAATTGGAAAAGGAAGTCTTGGGTTTTTATATATCAGAACATCCTCTAAGTGAAAACGCTGAAGCCCTTGAAAACATAGTAAATTTTACCACAGACTACAGAGAAAATCTTGATGATAGGCAAATTGCAAGGCTTGATGGAAAATATGTTACAATGGCAGGTATCCTAAATAATAAAAAGGAACTGACAACCAAAAAAAGAGATCTCATGGCCTTCGCCTCCATAGAAGATATGTATGGAAATATTGAAATGGTTATATTTCCTTCAACTTATAAACAGTATAGAAATCTCATCGAAGATGATAATGTACTAATAGTTAAAGGTAAATTGCAAACTGATGAAAGTGATGTAAAATTATTAGCGAGTGAATTTATTGACATAAAAAAAACAAATTTGTCAACTTTATACTTAAAAATGAATTTTATAGAGTATAATGAAATTAAAGGCTTAATTCTAAGCCACAAGGGAAACAATCCTGTAAAAATATATTTTGAAGATAAGAAGAAGTTAGTAAGCCTTGATCCTAAATTATATTTTGAAATCAATGATGCAAATATAAAAATTTTGGAAGACAGGCTTGGAAAAGAAAATGTTAAGGTCAAATAAGGAGTTATAATGAAGACAATAGGTATACTTACAAGTGGTGGCGACGCACCAGGTATGAACTCTGCCATAAGAGGTGCTGTAAGAACCGCATTAAATAAATCCATGAGGATAAAGGGTGTAAGAAATGGCTATGATGGTCTTATGAAAGGCGATATTTATGAAATGAATATCTCATCAGTAGCTGATATCATCCACAAGGGTGGTACTATCCTTGGAACTGCAAGAAGCCTTGAATTTACTACACCAGAAGGCCAAAAAAGAGGGGCTCAAATCCTAGCAGACTATGGTATTGAAGGCCTAATAGTAATAGGTGGTGACGGATCCTTCAAGGGAGCAAAAGCCCTATCAGATCTTGGAATAAAGACAGTAGGAATCCCAGGAACTATCGATAACGACATGGGATATACTGATTATACTATAGGATTTTTTACAGCTATAGAAACTGTATCTGATGCCATAGGTAAGCTTAGAGATACATCAAGTTCACATGGTAGAGCCGTAGTAATAGAAGTAATGGGCCGTCATTGCGGAGACCTAGCCCTATTTTCAGGTCTAGCTGGAGGAGCTGAATCAATAATTGTTCCAGAACATGAATTTTCAATCAATGAAATAATTGCTAAGATGGAACATGGTAGAAAAAGAGGGAAGCTACACCACCTAATAACCCTAGCAGAAGGTGTAGGCGATCCATATGCCCTAGCCAATGAGCTTGAAGAAAAAACAGGCATAGAAACAAAGGTAACAGTTTTAGGTCACGTCCAAAGAGGTGGTTCACCATCAGCAGTTGATAGATTACTTGGATCAGCAATGGGAGCACGTGCTGTAGAATTATTATCAGAAGAGCAAACGAACCTAGCCATAGGTTATAGAAATGGAAAATTAATAGAAGTAAGTATAGACGAGGCAACATCTGTTAAGTCAACATTCCCAGAAGATCTTTACGACTTAGCAAATAGCTTGTCAAGATAGGAGTAAAAATGCAACCAGAAATTTTAAAGAAAACCAAAATAGTTTGTACAATAGGACCAGCAAGTGAAAAACCAGAGGTTCTTGAAGAATTAATCAAAAATGGTATGAACGTCGCAAGACTAAACTTCTCCCATGGAAGCCATGAAGAACATTTAGAAAAAATCAAGACAATCAAGAGATTAAGAAGAAAACTAAACGCACCAATAGCAATCATGCTTGATACAAAGGGACCAGAAATAAGAACTGGAAACTATGATGTAAAAGAAATCTTCCTAAAGCCTGATGACATTTTTACCCTAACAACAAGAGACGTAATGGGTAACCAAGAAATAGTATCAGTATCTCACAAGGGTCTACCACAAGATGTTAAAGTTGGTAGTGAAATCTATATAGACGATGGTCTAGTACAACTTGAAGTAATTGAAATAAAAGATGGCACAGACGTTGTATGTAGAGTTCAAAACAACGGTGTTCTATCTAACCACAAGGGAGTAAACCTACCAGGTTCAAAGACAAACCTTCCATCACTAACACCAAAAGACGTTGATGATATTAAATTTGGTATAGAAAATGGAATCGACCTAATCGCAGCATCATTCGTACGTAAAAAAGAAGACGTATACGATATAAGAAAAGTCCTAGAAGACCACGGTGGAGAAAATATCAAAATCATCTCTAAGATAGAATCTCAAGAAGGTGTAGACAATATCGAAGAAATAATCGAAGCATCTGACGGAATCATGGTAGCAAGGGGAGACTTAGGTATAGAAATCAAAACTGAGCTAATCCCAATGGTACAAAAAGACATCATTAGAAGATGTAATGCAGCTGCAAAACCAGTAATCACAGCAACACAAATGCTAGATTCAATGATAAGAAACCCAAGACCAACCAGAGCAGAAACAACAGACGTAGCAAACGCCATCATAGATGGTACAGACTGTGTAATGCTATCAGGTGAAACAGCAGGCGGAAAATATCCAGTAAATGCAGTAAAAACAATGAGAGATATCTGTATTACAACAGAATTATCAGATGACTTCATCGAAAAAGTATACAACACCAAGATAGAATCTAGAAGAAATACAACCAACTCAATAGCTAGATCAACATGTCAAATAGCAAGAGAACTAGATGCAAGAGCAATAATCTCATGTACATCAAGTGGTAATACATCAAGAATAATCTCTAAATTTAGACCAAGAACAAATATAATTGCCGCAACAACAACAGACAGAGTAGCAAGACAACTATCAGTAGTATGGGGCGTATATCCACTAGTAATCCAAGAAGCTCACGAAACAGATGAATTAATCGAAAGAGCAATAGTAGGAGGCCTATCAGAAGGATACCTAGAAGAAGGTGACCTAACAGTAGTAACAGCAGGTGTACCACTAGGTGTAAGTGGATCATCAAACCTAATAAAAGTTCACGTAATAGGTGATATAATCACATCAGGAACAGGAATAGGTGCTAAATCTGTATCAGGAAAAGTAGTAATCGGTTCAACAAGAAAAGAACTAGAACACAAATTTGAAGATGGCGACATCATAGTAGCCAAATTCACAGATTCAGACATTACAGAATTCATCGAAAAAGCATCAGCAGTAGTCACAGAAACAGGCGGCCTAACAAGCCATACAGCAGTAGCTGCGGTACACTTTGGAATCCCAGCAGTAGTAGGTGCAGCAAATGCTCAAAGCCTAATGGAAGATGGTCAAACAATCACAGTAGATCCAATAGGCGGAGTAATCTACAGCGGAGAAACAAAAGTAATATAATGAAATACACAGATATCAAAATAACTGATATCCTGCAAGACGGGCGAGGAGTCGGAAAGACACCCGATAAGATTGCCTTCATCGAAAAAGCTACATTCGGTGAGATATGCGAAATAGAAATAATAAATGAAAATAAAAATTTCTACGAAGCCAAAAAAATAAAAACAATCAAAGAAAGCCCAGTACAAAGACAAGCTCCATGTCCATATTATTATGAATGTGGAGCTTGTACTATTATGGATATCACATACAATGCTCAAATACAATTAAAGAAAAACCTAATTCTATCAGCCCTCAAAAAAACAGCAAATATAGAACTAGAGGACATAGAAATAATAGAATCTGAAAACCTCCACTATAGGAACAAAATCAGACTACAAGTAACAAAAGAAGGAAAGCTAGCCTACAACAAAATAGGCTCAAATGACCTAGTAGAAATAAAAGATTGCCTATTAGCAAGAAAAATAATCTCAGTAAATCTTCCTGAAATTGAAGAAATAACGAAAGATATAAATAATAAATATCCTTCCTTCATAAAAGAAATAACAATCAGAACATATAGCAAAGAAATAATGCTAAATCTAGAATCAGAAAAAAATGACAAAGCCCTAGCCTATATAAGAGAAAAATATGCAAGCAGTAAATATAGTATAAACATAATAGGACAAGGCAATATCTCAGGCAAAGACTATCTAGAATATCAAATATTTGACAAGAAATTTAGGATAAGCCTAAATGACTTCTATCAAGTAAATGATAAACAGATACAAAATCTCTATCAGACAGCAAGAGACTTCCTAGGGGAAAATAAAAGAGTTCTAGACCTATACTGCGGATCAGCAACATCCTCCATAGCCATAAATGGAGATAATCTGGTAGGAGTAGAAATAAACAAAAATGCAATAAAAGATGCCAAAATAAACGCAGAAATAAATGATCTAGATAACTTCAAATTCCTAGCCAAAAACGCCAAATATATAGACGAAAACTTCATAAAAAATGAAAAAATAGACACAATAATAGTAGACCCACCAAGAGCAGGCCTAGACAAAGCCCTAATCAAATCCATAGGCAAAACAAGCACCAAAGAAATAATATACATCTCCTGCAACCCTCAAACCCTAGCAAGAGACATAAAAAGATTTATAAATGAAGGCTACAAACTAGAAAAAATCAAGGCAGTAGACATGTTCCCACAGACTATGCATGTGGAAGCTATAGCGTTGATACAAAAGATATAAATTTAGAAATCCTGCATTTTAAGCAGTTTTATAAGCATTTTGTCTTCGATAAAGATGAAGAAGGATACGTCAAAAAGACCCAAAAAAACTACATGGATGTAAGAGTAGTTTTAAAACTAGTATGAGGAAACACAAAGAAAAAATTAATAAGATAAACTCATTTTGTACTTTCTATAAGAGTAGCTTAAAAGGCTGCTCTTTTTTATTGAAGGGAGTAAGGATTCGTTACATCCTTCTCAAAATATAAATTACTCATAGCCCAGCTTTACATATTCGCTTTTATAACATATAATAAAAGCGTAAACGAGAGGAGGCGGACTATGAATACACTTAAAGAATATATCCAAGAAAATTTAGTGATAACCAACAAAGAAGCAGAAGAACTTGGATATACTAGGCATAATTTATCAGAATTAACAAAGAGTGGACAGTTGGAAAGATTAAGACCAGGACTATATCAATTAAAAGGAAAAGTAATAGACGATTTTGTTTTAATATCATCAAATAGTAATCGAATTATATTTTCCCATCAAACAGCCCTATATCTACATGACTTATCAGATAGGACCCCAAATGTATTTCATATATCTGTACCTCAAGGCTACAATGCCAGCCATATCAAAAAAAGATATGAGGATCTACAAGTTCACTATGTAAAAAAAGATTTATACGAACTAGGAAAGGCAGAAATAAAATCACCACAAGGCAACCTTATCCCAGTTTATGATATAGATCGAACAATTTGCGATATCATAATCGACAGAGAAAAAATAGATAAACAAATTTTTACAGAAGCAATAAAAAGATACTTTAAATCACCAAATAAAAATCTAAGACGATTAATAAAATACAGCAGACTATTTAAAATAGAAAATGAAATTAGAAAATACATGGAGGTATTATCATGATTAATATCGAGAGTATAAAGGGAAAGATAAGAAGTTTAGCAGAGAAGAAGAATTTGAAATCGCAAGAAGTTTTGCAAATATATTTCTTTGAAAGATTTTTAGAAAGACTATCTAAATCATAATACAAAAATAATTTTGTAATAAAGGGAGGATTCCTCATATCATCCTTAATCGGCATTGAAAATAGAACAACTATGGACATGGACACAACCATAAAAGGCATACCCCTAAAAGAAGAAAAAATAAAAGAAATCGTAGATGAAATTATAAATATAGATGTCGATGATGGAATAAAATTTGAAATAAAAGACATCTCTTATATTAGAGAAGAGGATGAGTACGAGAACTTTAGAATTTCACTAATAGCAAATGTTGGAAAAACTAAAAACACAATGAAACTTGATCTAACAACAGGAGATGCAATAACACCAAGAGAAATAGAATACACCTATCCATGTATCTTTAGCAAAGAAAATATAAAAATAATGGCATACCCATTAGAAACAATTTTAGCTGAAAATACGAAACAATAATCAGAAGAAATATAACAACCACACGAATGAGAGACTTTTAAGACCTATACACCCTCTACAAACTAAAAAAGACCAGATAAACTATAAAGTTTTAAAAGAAGCAGTAGAGAGAACCTCAAACAAAAGAAGAAGTGATGAGATAATGCAAGACTATGAGGAAATAATAGAGTACATAAAAGAAGATTCATACCTGAGATCATTGTGGGAAGTATATCTGAGTGAAAATAAATATATTGGAGATTTAACCTTTGATAAGGTTGTTGATGTAGTGAGAATCGTCTCGAAAACAACAAGTTGATCTAAGTAGACAAAGGATTTTTAGGAAAATAAATATAAAAGAAAAGTTTGATTTAGAAGGTAAAGAGGAGTATTAAAATGATTTTAAAAAAGATGAAAGTCAAAAACTTTAGATTATTAAAAAATTTTGAGTTAAATTTTAAAGATGAATTGTCGCTAGTTATAGGTAAAAATAATTGTGGAAAAACATCATCTATTATTGTTTTAGATAAAATGCTAAATTCATCTAAATTATTTTGGGAAGATATAAATTTAGAATGCCAGAAAGATCTCTATAAAAAAATAATTGGTTTTGATATAACAAAGCTGGATGAAGTTCAATTATTAGAAACTATTAATATGCAATTATTCATTGAGTATAATGATAATGATTCATATGAGAATATTCAAAAATTCATGATGGACTTAAATCCAGATAATAACATAATAGTTTTAGAATTTATTTCGGTAATAGCTGCAAAAAAAATCATAGAATTAAAAAACATTATTAGTGAAAAAAATATTGAAGATTTTAAATCATTTTCCAAATTTATGAGTAAGAATTTTGCAAACTTCTTTGAAACGAAAAAATATTCAAGAGGGTTTGATGTTGAAGCAAACAAAACAACGCAAGATAGATCAGAAGAAATTGATAATAAAGATATTCAAAAAGTCATTAAAGTGGCAGGAATAAGAGCTGATCGAGCGGTTTCTAATGATGATCGTAATCATGTTTTATCAGGTTTAACTGGTAAATATTTCAGTTCTTATAAAGCTGCAAAAGATGAAAGTGAATCGGTATTTACAAGACTTGAAGAAAAATTGGAGGAAGCCGATAAAGAATTATATAAGATTTACAATGGAGAAAAAAGTGAAGGTGAAGAACCCATTGATGGTATTTTTAGTGATGTTATAGATGTTATTAAAACTTATGGTGGTGCAGAAAATGGAATTGATATAGCAATAGAGTCATCTATTTCAGAGAAAAATTTATTGTCAGATAATACAAACTTAAGTTATAGACAAGGGGGAGATTATTCGCTTCCAGAAACATATAATGGATTGGGGTATTTAAATTTAATTGGTATTTTATTTGAGATTGAAACCAATATACAGGAATTGTTTGAACAACCAGCAGATATAAATCTCTTATATATTGAAGAACCTGAAGCACATACACACCCTCAGTTACAGTATATATTTATAAGGAATATTAAATCTCATATCAAAGCACATAGAAATAAGTTGTTGAAAGAAAAGAATAAGCAGTTGCAGATTTTAATCACTTCGCATTCATCACATATAGTTTCTGAATGTAACTTTGATGACATTATATATTTGAAGAAAAACGGGAATACGGTCATAGCTAAGAGCTTTAATTCTTTAAAAGAAGAGTATGGTGGAGATGAACAGAAAGGATTTAAGTTTGTAAAACAATATCTGACAATGAATAGAAGTGAACTATTCTTTGCGGATAAAGCTATTTGTATAGAAGGAGATACCGAACGAATTTTAATGCCAGTGATGATGCATAAAATTGATAATAAAGAAAAGCCAAGAGCAGATATTATACCACTATTATCACAGAATATTTCTATAATAGAAGTTGGAGCGCATTCTCATATATTTATGCCTTTATTTTCCTTTTTAGGAACAAAAGTTTTGTTTGTTACGGATATTGACTCTGTTAAAGCTGAAAAGAAAATAGATAAAAATGGAAAAGAAAGAACTGTATATACGAGTTGTCACCCCGATGAGGGAACACATACAAGTAACGCATCAATAAAAGAATTTTTTAAAGATACTGGAATTGATACATCGAATAATCAATTTAAGGAACTTGTAGGGAAAAATGCTGAGGATAAAATTAAAGATAATATGAGAATGGCCTATCAAATACCAGAATCTTATGGTGAGTATCAAGCGAGTAGTTTTGAAGATGCATTTATAGCACTAAATAAAGACTTTATATTAAAAAACAAAGAAGGGTTTTATCAATATGGAGCTTTAAAAGATTTTTCGAATGATGAAATAGAAAATGGTGATTATTATAATTTTGCTTTGAATAATGTGAAAAAGAAATCGGCATTTGCATCAAGCTTATTGTATTTTGATAATGAGAATGGCGAAGAAGATGAAAAATGGGCAGTTCCACATTATATTGAGGAGGGCTTATTATGGATACGCTAACATTGGAAAAAGAAGTATTAGAAGCTCTTGAATGTATAAAAAATGGTGAAAATTTTATTTTAGAAGGTGGAGCAGGTAGTGGAAAAACATACTCCTTAATTTCCTTAATAAATGCACTCACAGAGGAATTACCAGATATAAAGATAGTATGCATTACATATACAAATAATGCAGTTGCCGAAATTTTATCAAGAATAGAAAATGAAAATATTTGGGTTTCAACAATACATGAGTTTATATGGTCTCTTATCAGAAAATATCAGAATGAAATAAAAAATATTTTAGTTGAGCTTATTAACGATGATAATGAAAAGAACTTTAAAAAGCCAAAAGATTTTTCTGAGGATTTAATTTCTCAAGAATATTTCGAAAATCTTTATGTAGATTATGATGAGTATTATTCTGTAACGGCAAATGAAGAAAATAGAGTGAAAATCAGCCATAATCACATTTTGATTGTTGCAGAGAAAATGTTTGAGAAATATAAAAAAATAGCGGACATTTTAAAGGATATTGCAGATTGTATTTTTGTTGATGAATATCAGGATACAAGTCCTTTAGTTGCTGATATTTTACTAAAGCATCTTGAGCAAAGCGATAAGAAAAATGTAATTGGTTTTTTTGGAGATTCAATGCAGTCTATATATGACGACGGAGTTGGTAATTTAAATCAATATAATTTAACTAAAATAGTAAAGACGCAAAACCGAAGAAATCCAAGAGTTGTAATCGAAGTAGCCAATAAGTTTAGAGATGATGATATTGAGCAAAGACCTTCAGAAGATATAAATGCACCTAATATGGAAAATGGTACTATTAGAGAAGGTAGTATTAAATTTTTATATGGAACTGAAATAAATGATTTTATAAGTGTAAAGGGGAAGAATATTTTTGAATCTTGGGATTTTTCTGATGGAAAACAAACAAAAGAGTTAAGGCTAACACATAAATATAATGCTGAAATGACTGGCTTTAAAGACTTATATGATCTATATAATGCTGATTTGATAACTAAGCTTATAAGTGGGATAAAGAAAAAAATTGATAAGGGAAATTTAGACTGTAATAAGACTTTGGGAGAAATAACGTTAGAGGTAAAACCGACATATAACAAAGTGGAGCTGTTAGATCAAATTAACGGAAATGAAATTTATCAGTCAATATATAGTGTTTTAGAAGATATGTCATGGGAAGAAGCTTACGAAAAATGTAGAATCACTAAGGAATCACTCATGTCATATAAATTAAATGGAATGAGTGGTAGATATGAAGCTAATTCTTATAGAGATAGGATTTTACGCAGATTAGATATATTAGAGGAGATTATTGAATTATATGAGGCTAATAGATTTAATGATTTTCTACGAATAACAAAATTTTCTATTCATAATAGAAATGATAAGATTTGCCTTAAGCAAGCAATTGATTATCTTGTAAGTGAAGATAATCAAACGATAGAAAATGTATTAAAATTTGCGGAAGTAAAAGGGTTACTCAAAGAAGATGAATTGTTTAGTGATTATATTTCAAATAAAGGGTTTTATTTATGGGAGAGAATAAAAAAGATAACATTTAATCAATATAGAAAAAGTGTTTTATATTTAAAAGAATTTTCACCAATTTGTACTCAACATAGTGTTAAAGGTAGTGAATATGACAATGTATTGCTTGTATTAGAGTCTGATTGGAATAAATATGACTTTAGAACATTATTTGGGAAAGGATCTCCGAACTCTAATGTTCAGAAACGTACAAAAAAATTATTTTATGTATGTATAACAAGAGCAAAAAAGAATTTAATAATATATATGCCTACTGATGATTCTGACATATTAGAAAAAGCTAAAGAGTATTTTGGAGAAGAAAATGTTATAGAACTCTCTTCGATTTAATTGAAAAGTAGGTACTATTTCTACTTATGTTTTATGCTGCTTTTTAATATTATTCTATAGAATGAAAAAAGATAATTACTATTTTTATTTTAAGAATACTCTTGCATGAGGGTATTCTTTTTTTATTGTATTTACTAGAATACTATATTTAAGTTCGGAAAGATACTTTTCAAATCATGTAGATTGATTTGAAAAATAAAAACATGATTATATTCATGAAAAATGCAGTATTTGATGTACCTAGTTTTTATTAAAAATGTAGAATTTCTCATCTGATATTTAATGTATTTATAAATTAAATTTTGACTTATATAATAAATTTCATTTTGATTTATTAAGAAGTAGGGAATGAATCTGCCATATTTCTCTTGATAATTTTTCTATCTGATTATTCATAGATTCAATTTCATTTTTGTAAATAACACCAGTTGTATTAGTAGCCTTGGCAATCTGGTTTATATTATTTGTTGCATTTGAAAGTAACCATTGGAGATTCCTAAATGGTTCCAGGTCTACAATATAAATTTCTTTTTCTAATACACATTTTCTAAGAAAGTGGGACATTGTTTTGCAATTTGCAAGTTTCATTTTCTTTTCAAAAATTTCTTTTTCTTCATCTGTTAAATATATTTTTAGTTGATTATTTCTTTTTCTATTATCCATAGTATATCTCCTTATCATAAAATATTGGGATCTTAGGGCTCTCCCTAACAAGGTAAAATTGATAAAAAAAGAAGCAGTCCATAAAGGTTCTGCTTCATCAATTTTTCGTAAGTGGGTACTCACTTACTGTGCTTGCTATTAAAGTTATAAGCGTTAAGCGTTTATTCAATTTTATTGATTATACCGCATTTAAAGAAATTAATAAAGAAGTATAAGCGAAGCTATTGACAATGATTATCAGTGTTGATATAATAATACCGACAACAGTGTCGGTTTGGAGGTTATTTATGAAATGAAAATGGAAGCTGATGAAAGAAAAAAGCAGATTAGACAAGCAGCTATGAAAGTCTTTTTGGATAAGGGATTTAGAAATACAGTTATGAATGACATTATGGAAGCTACTGGGCTTTCTAGAGGTGGTTTGTATCATCATTATGGTTCTACCTATGAAATTTTATACGACATTATGTTAGAAGGAAATAAATACAGAGAGAAGATAATCTATGATGAGATGAATAAAACAAGTCAGGATTTTAGCGAAGTTTTATCTGAGATTATTTTAGAAAAAATGCTATATCAGAGTGACTATGTTTCAATTTATGCAATGTTTTTGCAGGAATTAAATCATGACGATAAGTTAAAAGACTTATATAAGAAACTAAAAAAATCATCATCTGATAGTATTCTAATGTTATTTGATGAAGATGTAAGGGGTGAATTAAGTGAAGCTATCGAATTAATAACTGATTTGATTAACACATTTATTCTAGGTTGTGAAGTTCTAAATGCAAGAGAAAATTTTGTGAAGAACAAACTTGCATTAAAAAAAATGATAGGAATTATCTTAGATAATAATGCTAAGTAAATCTTAGGGTTTACTCAGAAAGAAAAAATATATCTTAAATTGGAGGTTTATATGAAATTAAAAGATGTCGTACAAGTTACAATTTTTACAGTAGTGGCGTTTATATTAAACATGGCTGTATCAACAGCTACAGGAATGTTAGGAACTTTATCCTTATATATAGCGGCAGGATTTTCTTCCTTTGTAGTAGCTCCGCCATTTATAATTATGGCTAAAAAATTACAAAAAAGAGGAATAGCTTTTATATTTTTCATGTTGCTGGGTGTATTTTATGCTTTAAGTGGATATTGGCCAATGCTTATAGTAAATGCCATCGCAGCTATTGTAGCAGAATTAATTATAGGTAACTATAAAAATGATAATAGAGTTGCTTTAGCATTATCTGCTGGAATGTTTGTTATTTCAATGCACGCAATGACATTTGTAAGATTACTTGGACCAGAAAAAATTGTTGAAGTTTTTAGCGTATTTACAAAAGAACAGGCTGCCTTTATGGATGCCTTTTTTACACCAAAGGCAATGCTAATCTCAATAGGCATTAATATCGTTTTGGTATTAATAGCAGGAAGATTTGGATTATATATAAATAATAAGTTTTTTAAAAAGAGTAAAAAATCAGGAATATTGTAATGGAAAACATAAGGAGAGATGACAACTGTCTTGTA
This sequence comes from Anaerococcus kampingae, assembly GCF_046365475.1. Classification (NCBI taxonomy): domain Bacteria; kingdom Bacillati; phylum Bacillota; class Tissierellia; order Tissierellales; family Peptoniphilaceae; genus Anaerococcus; species Anaerococcus kampingae. The sequence goes on along the minus strand of NZ_JBGMEF010000042.1, from coordinate 17,069 downwards.
AATCCTATAATCTTATTTGTTTTAATTTTAGCGTTTTCGATTATATTATTTATAACAGATGATATTGGCTACTATATTATGATAGGAATATCAATGTTTCTAACCTTAACTTTTTCCTTAAAACAATTTATTAAACAACTAGCAACAGTTCTTATCTTGTTAATTGTTGGCAAAACATTAACTATTATAGACTTAGGAATAGGTGGAAATGCAATTTTAGGTCTTGTAGAAATCGTATTAAAACTCTTTCCGATATTTATTATTGGCGGTATTCTTGTGAATACATCACCACTTAAAATGATGAGTTCACTTAAGTTTTTACACATTCCAAATGTGTTTGCTCTAAGCATAGTGATAGGAATGAAGTTTATATCAGAGATGGGGTTAAGGATTAAAGAAATAAAGAATGGCATGAAGGTAAGGGGGCTAAGATTAAGTCCCCTCCATCCTGTTAGGTCTTTTGAACTTTACTTCATCCCTCTTATCTATAAATGTTTGCAAGTGAGTGAAACTTTGACTTCATCTATTATATCTAAAGGAGCAGAATATAGAGGGGAAAGGACCAATTATCATAAAATAACTTTTAAATTTTTTGATATCGTATTCTTACTTTTAGCTATTTTCTTATTGTGGAGGTCAATATGAATGTAATAGAAGCTGATATTAAAAAATTCTCTTATGATGGAAATGATAAGGTGATTTTAAAAGATATAGAGCTAAATATTAAAGAAGGGGAACTTGTTGTTATAAGTGGTTTATCTGGTTGTGGAAAAACTACTCTAACAAGAATATTAAATGGTTTAATTCCGAATCATTATCAAGGACAATTATATGGACAAGTATCTATTTTAGGAAAAAATATTTCGCAATATAAAAATGGAGAATTGGCAAAATATATAGGAAATGTTTTTCAAAATCCAACAGATCAGTTTTTCGCAAATATTGTTGAGGATGAGCTTGCCTTTGTTGGAGAAAATTTAGGAATGGAGCTTTCAGGATTAAAGAAAAGAGTTGATGACTCTTTGAGTGTGATGGGAATTGAAAATTTAAAATATAGAAATATCAATTCTTTATCAGGTGGACAAAAGCAAAAAGTTGCTATCTCATCTACTCTTGTTTATGATACTAAAATAATTTTCTTTGATGAACCATCATCAAATTTAGACTATAGGGGAATAGTCGAACTTAAAAATATTCTTGAACAATTAAAATCCTTAGGAAAAACGATAATAATATCTGAGCATAGATTGTTCTATTTAAATGATTTATATGATCGTTTTCTGTATATGAAAGATGGTAAAATCGAAAAAGTCTTTAAAAAAGGTGAATTAACAGAAGAGGATTGTAAAAATTACTCTTTAAGAACAACTAACTATAATTTTTTGCTATCTGAAAATATTGATAATTCCCAAAATGTAGTTGAGGATATAAGAGGAGTTGGTATTTCTATTGGTAAAAAAGAATTAATAAAAAATTTAAATATAAGCTTATATGAAAATGAGATAATGGCGATTATAGGTAAAAATGGAGTAGGTAAAACGACTCTTGCAAGATCTTTAGCTGGTTTATTAAACTTTAAAGGCAAGACAAGCTTTGGGAGAAATAAAAAAGAAAGATTAAGAAACTCTTATTATATGATGCAAGATGTAGAATACCAAATATTTTTTGATACGGTGGAAAATGAGCTTTTACAAAAAGATAGAATTAATGACGTTGGATATTTAAATAGACTTAGAAACGAATTAAAACATATTGACCTTTGGGAAAATAGGTATGACCATCCACAAAATCTATCTGGTGGACAAAAACAAAGACTTGCACTATTAACTGCTTGTTTAAGTGGTAGAAAACTAATAATTCTTGATGAACCTACGTCAGGTTTAGATTACAAGAGAATGAATGATATTTCTGAAATAATAAAAAGATATTCAAAAATATATCCTTTTGCCATAATAACTCATGATATAGAACTTATTTTTAAAGTTTGTAATTCTGTGTTAATGCTTGAAGAAGATGGATATAAGAAAGTATATGTTCAAGGACATGAAAAAGATATTTTGAAATTTATTAAAGATGGACTGATTGTGTAAGGAGTTGATTTTTTGAAACAAGATATGAAAGAACAATTATTAACAAAAAGACCTATAGATTTACTTTTTCAATTATCTATCCCTGCTGTAATAGGAATGATAGTAATAGGTCTTTATCCACTAATGGATGGAATTTTTGCAGGAAATATTATAGGACAAACTGCAATGACAGCTTGTGGTGTAGCTATGCCACTTACCTTTTTTAATAGTGGAGTATCTACACTCATAGGTGTAGGTTCAGCATCAGTTTTATCAAGAGCTATAGGAAAGGGTGACCAAAAAACAGTTGATAAAATTATGGGGAATTTAATCTTTTGGGTTATTCTATTCTCATCAATTATTACAATAGGCGGAATTTTACTTGCACCACATTTTTTAGATATGGTTGGAGCAAGTGGAGAAATTAAAGAATATGGTATCAGATATTTACGAGTGATTTTCATTGGTTCTTTATTTGTAAACTTTACTCAATCAGCAAACATGGTTATGCGTGGAGAAGGATTAATGAAAAAAGCAATGCTCATTATGGGGCTAGGGGCTTTTTTAAACATAATTCTTGATCCAATTCTAATGAAATTAATGGGAAGATACGCAATAGAAGGGGCTGCACTTGCAACTATTACAGCACAATTTGTTCAAGCGATAATAACACTCCATTACTTCAAATATAAAAGTAAAGCAGTAAAAATAAATAAAATCAAACCTGATCAGGAAATAAAAAAAGAAATGTTTGGCGTAGGGTCATCTGCTATGATGATGCAAATTTTATTTATGATTCAACAAACAATGCTATATAAAATGTCATTTAAATATGGAGGAGATACAAATGCTATCTTAATGGCAGCAACTTTAAGAATATATGCCTTTTCCTTTATTCCACTTTGGGGAATGAGTCAAGGCTTGCAACCTGTTGTTGGTACAAACTTTGGAGCAAAAAGATATGACAGGGTAAAGGAGGCAATGAAGGTATTCTCCATTGGAGGACTTGTTCTTGCAGCCATATTTTGGCTACCAGTCTTATTATTTTCAAAAAACATCCTTTCCCTATTTGGAGTAGAAGAAAGTATTATAACTCAGGGAGTAGGAAACTTTAGACTATTTTATTCTATATTTATCTTATATGGAGTAATGGTTATGTCTATAACATTCTTCCAAGCAATAGGAAATGCTAAAAAGGCAGGCATAATCGTCATGCTAAGACAATTATTTTTATTCGTTCCTGCCATGATTATTCTACCAATGACATTTGGAGTTAAGGCAGTATGGTTTGCTGAACCTCTTGTAGATTTAATTATGATTTTAGCTGGAATAGCAATGATGATTGGAGAGCTTAATAGAATGCCCTCTGAAATAAAAAAAATATAATAAACTATTTAAAAATATTACTAAAGGAGGTTTTAAAGTGAATTTAGTAAAAGAATATGTAAATAAAAGAAAAGGCTCATATTTTATGTCAATCTTACTGGCAATAATTGGAGTAGTGGCTGGGCTTTTTTCTTATATATACATGGCGAAAATTATTGTGAATTTGATTAATGGCATAAGGGATATTAGCTTATATACTCCACTATGCATAAATATTTTAATAACATTTGTTATTAAAGAAGTGGCAGCAGGAATATCAACAAGTATTTCCCATACCGCAACTTTTAACTCATTAGGAGAAATCAGAAATGATATTTCTAAGAAACTTTTCAAGATGCCATTGGGAGATGTTCTTTCAAGATCATCTGGAGAATTAAAAAATATTATAGTTGAGCAAGTTGATTCTATGGAAACTTCACTTGCCCACCTAGTGCCAGAATTTACGGCAAATTTAGTAGGACCTATTCTATTATTTATTTATATGTTTACCTTAGATTGGCGATTGACCTTGCTATCACTAATTCCATTTGTGGTGGGAATGGCTACCATGATGTCTGTAATGAATGCTCATTATAAGGAAATGTTTGGAAAGTCAGTTGCCATTGGTCAACATATGAATAATTCCATTGTTGAGTATATAAATGGGATAGAAGTAATAAAGACCTTTAATCAAAGCGAATCATCTTATAAAAAATATGCGGATAGCGTTTATGACAATGCAAGCTTTTATTATAACTGGATGGGTGAATCTATGAATAGGGTTGCCATAGGTAGATTACTTTCTCCTATGGGAATTATTACAATCATACCCTTTGGGATTTTATTTTATATAAATGGAAGTATTGATTTAGGAAATTTAATTACCTTAATCGTCTTATCCTTTGCTACGGTTTCTAGCATTTTAAAAATCATGAACTATATGGATGATATGTCAAGAATATCAACTATAACTTCTGAAATAGGAAAAATTTTAGATTCAAGAGAGTTAGAAAATATTGACAAGGGAGAAAAAATAGAATCCTATAATATAGAACTTCAAGACGTAGACTTTTCTTACGATGGAAAAAATAAGGTTATAGATAATCTTTCTATGGAAATAAAAGAATCTAATGTTTCAGCCCTCGTTGGTCCTTCTGGGTCAGGCAAGTCCACAATAGCAAAACTTATTGCTGGATTTTGGAATGTAGATAAAGGATCTATTAAAATTGGCGGAGTAGAAACAAAAGATGTGTCGCTCGAAAACTTGTCTTCACTTATTTCTTTTGTATCCCAAGACAATTTCCTCTTTGACATGACTATAAAGGAAAATATTAGGCTTGGAAATAAGAATGCCTCTGACGAAGAAATTATAGATGTATGTAAAAAATCTGCCTGCCATGATTTTATTATGAATCTATCTAATGGTTATGATACAAGAGTTGGCGAAGGTGGAGGTCATCTATCTGGAGGAGAAAGACAAAGAATATCTATTGCTCGTGCCATGCTAAAGAATGCACCAATCGTAATTTTAGATGAAGCAACTTCTTATATAGATCCTGAAAATGAAGCTCTCATACAAAACGCCTTGGCAAATCTAGTTAAGGGTAAAACTTTAATCATAATCGCTCATAGGTTAAAGACAATTGTTGATGCAGATAGGATATTTGTTATTAAAGATGGCAAATTAAATTCTTATGGTACTCATGAAGAACTATTAAATTCATCAGAACTTTATAAGGAAATGTATGCTGCAAATTTAAGGGGTGATGAAAATGCTTAATGTGTTTAAAAAGATATGGAATTTTTCAAAAGAAGAACAGGTAAATATTAAGAAATCCATTCTCGCTGGATTTTTGCACGCAGTATTTAATGCCCTTGAGTTTGGTGCAATTTACTATATGCTAGTAAATATATTCTCTAAAACTTTAGACTATAAGGCAATCTTTATTTGTCTCGGCATATTAGTAATATCTCTTGTTGGCAAAATTATGACACTAAAAATTTCACAGATGGCACAAACACACGCTGGATATTTTATGGCAGCCCATAAGAGAATAGAAATAGGAGAAAAAATTAAAAGAGTTCCTATGGGTTTCTTTTCAAGCTTTTCACTTGGAAGATTAACTACAATTGCCACATCTTCACTTTCCCAAGCAGAAATGTGGGTGCCTATGCTTTTGGTTCTTGTACTTGGTGGAGTTTTAAATACTTTAGTCTTTGTCCTTGGAACTTTAATATTTAATGTAAAGGTAGGGCTTGTTGCAGTGGTGGGTGTAATAGTATTCTTTATAGTAACATCAATGATGGAGAAAAAATCATCAGCTAATGCAGATAAAATGACAGAAACACAAACAAGACTTACAAAAGAAGTATTGGCAACTTTACAAGGTATGCAGGTTATAAAATCCTATAATCTTGGTGGAGAAAATAACAGGGCTTTGAGAAAGTCTATAAAAGATACATCAAGAATACTCTTAGACCTAGAAAAATCTGTTGCACCATACACAGTTATTCAAAGAATTGTAATGGGAATAACAACAGTAGCTATGGTCTATGTATCTCTAAAATTAAATTTATCTGGTGAACTTCCGCTTGCCGAAACAATTCTTATGATTATGGCATCCTTTATAATCTTTGAAGGACTAATCGGTGCAGGATCAAACATGGCAATCCTAAGAGCTTGCGAAAATGCTATAGATTCAGTTGGCTTTATAGACTCAATGCCTGATATGAAAGAAGGAGAAGTTTCAGAGTCTATACGAAATCACGATATAGTCTTTAAAGATGTTTCTTTTTCTTATGATGACAGACCAATTTTAAAAAATGTATCAGCAGAGATAAAAGAAAATACTATGACTGCTATTGTTGGTCCATCTGGATCTGGTAAAACAACATTTTGTAATCTCATAGCGAGATTTTGGGATGTAAATTCTGGCGAGATTTTAATTGGTGGAAAAAATATAAAAGACTATAAGATAGAAAACTTAATGAATTCTATTTCAATGGTCTTTCAGGATGTATACCTATTTGAAGATACAATTGAAAATAATATAAAATTTGGAAAACAAAATGCGAGCCATGAAGAAGTAGTTCAAGCTGCAAAAAAAGCAAGATGTCATGAATTCATAGAAGCTTTACCAGAAGGATATGACACTATTATTGGGGAAGGTGGAGCAAGCCTATCTGGTGGAGAAAAACAAAGAATTTCCATAGCTAGAGCCATGCTAAAATATGCAGATATAATTATCTTTGATGAAGCAACTGCAAATATTGACCCAGAAAATGAAGATAAACTTAAAGAAGCAATAGAAACATTAACAAAAAATAAGACAGTAATTATGATTGCCCATAGACTAAAAACCATTAGAAATGCAGATCAGATTCTAGTCTTAAAAGATGGAGAAATAGTAGAACGTGGAAATCATGAAAAATTGATTGAAAATAATGGACTTTATTCTGATCTTATCAATGCAAAGGCTAAGGCAGAATCATGGAAATTAAATAATTAATAGAAAGAAATATTTAAAGTCTTTGAACAGGAAAATTTAGATTAGAGGATTTATGCCTAGTAGCATAAGTCCTCATTTTTTTATGCTTAAATTAATCATTGAAACTCAAAAATACTATAAAAAAATAAAAATTCTGGTTACCAAAGAGGGCAAATTTCACTATATAAAGTGAGGGGTATTTTGTCATCTTTCTATAAAAATCAAAATACTTTGAAGTGTGAATATTCTTGAAATTGATTATGTGAGATTAGCATATTTCAAATTTAATTCACTTATCAAGGTAAAAAATTAACTTATATAGGAGGTAAAATAGAATGTTAAAATTGGAGAAAATATTCTTCAGAAGCGAAAAGAAAGAGGTATAACTCAGGAAGAATTAGCAGAATTTATGATGGTAACAAAAGCGTCCGTATCAAAATGGGAGACAGGTCAAAGCCATCCAGATATTTTACTTCTACCAAAACTTGCCACTTTTTTCAATATAAGTGTGGATGAATTAATAGGATATGACCCAGATTTATCTTCAACTCAAATTCAAAAATTTTATATAGACTTAGAGAATCGTGTCACTGATACAGATATGGATAGTATCGTAGAAGATATAAAAATCAAAATAAAACAATACTATTCTTGCTTTGAACTACTATATTACATGGCTTTGTTTATTTTGAACCATTGTGATTTAGCAACTGATGATGTAAAAAAAGAGGAATATCTAGAATACGCAAATAATATACTAAATAGGGTATGCGAGCATTCTAAAAATCCTATATTAAAAGAACAATCATTGAGCTTGAGGGCAGCCTGTTTAATTAGTTTAGGAAAATCAGAAGAAGCATTAAATATTTTACCATCTTCTGACATGCTATCTATATCTAAAGATTGTTTGGTGGCTTCAGCTTATCTAAAAATGAAGAAAGAAAATGAAGTAGATCAAAAACTACAAGTAATGATTTATAAGAACGTAATTGATTTAATCACTCTTCTTATGATGAAAAGCAGTTTGCATAATGAGGATTGGGTCGAAACCTTGGAAAGAGTGGAGGATTTAATAGAAACTTTTAATCTTATTGAAATAAATATTTCTATAGTTTTAAACTTTTATTTATCCTTGGCAACTCATTATATTAAAGATAATAACCCAAAAATCGCTAGTCAATATGTAGAAAAATTACTCAACCTACTAATAGAGAGCAAGGAAAAATCTTTTAAGATAAGAGGTGATGAGTATTTTAATCAAATAGATGAATGGCTTGATGAAAATTTATTATTATCTACAAATCCAAACAGAAGTGACGATATGATTGTTAACTTTTATTTAGAAACAATTGCAAATAACGAGAGTTTTAAAGAAATAATCTCTGAAGGAAGAGTAAAGTTCTTAGCTGATAGGGTTAAAGAAATATACTCTCTATAATTAAATAACTAGCATTGGACAAAAGGTTGTAATTTTTCAAAATTATAACCTTTTTTTATGCCTACATTTCTAACGCCATATTTCTCTTTACATATATTAGAAATTATAAACTTTACTCAAAACTACTCCCTTTGTCCTAAGGAATATAGAGGAAAGAAATTTAGGGTTAAAGATAGACCTGATTTCTTTGCCTGTGATATAGGAGGTGGAGTATGAGAGTAGAAAAGTTTGAAGGTAGACAAGAAATTATAAAAACTGAATACACTGAAAGGGATTTAAAGGCAGAGCTTAATTTCTATTTATCGGATAAATTCATTCAAGACCTATTTCTTTTAGATGAAATTAGCCTTGAAGAATATAGGAAAATTAGGAGAGAAAACATAAAAAAGTTCAAACCTATTCTTTCAGAATTAATGATATAAGACTTGATAAATACTTACTTGTACGGGAATATAGCACTTAGAGAAAGAGAGGTGAGACGATGAAAAAGATAACAAAAATAGAAGCAAATCAAAAAGAAGAATCTATATTTAGAGTTGCTGCCTATGCAAGAGTATCGACAGATGAGGAAGCTCAACTGGTGAGTCTTAAAACACAAAAGGCACACTACGAAAAGATGATAGCAGAGAACAATTCATATACTTTTGCAGGCCTATACTTTGACGAAGGCATCACTGGAACAAAGAAAGAATGTAGAGACGGTCTTCTAAAAATGCTAAAAGACTGTGAAGACGGAAAAATAGATTTTATCCTAACCAAATCAATCTCAAGGCTTGCAAGAAACACGACAGATTGTTTGGAAATCGTAAGGAGACTTCTCGATTTAAACATTGGTATCTATTTTGAAAAAGAAAACTTTGATACAAGAACCATGGAAAGCGAGTTGATGTTATCCATACTTTCATCCCTTGCAGAAAGTGAGTCCAGGTCGATATCAGAAAATAACAAATGGTCCATAAAGAAAAGATTTCAAAATGGAACCTTTATCATATCAAGTCCACCCTATGGCTATGAGAATATAGACGGAAAGATGGTAGTGAATGAAGAAGAAGGAAAAATCATAAAAGAAATATTTGAACAGTATCTTTCAGGTAAGGGAACACATAAAATTGCAGAAGACTTAAATAAAAGAAAGATTAAAGGACAAAAAGGAGCAAAATGGCATGGATCGACTATAAACGGAATCTTAAAAAATGAAAAATATATAGGCGATGTCATCTACCAAAAGACCTATACAGATGAAAATTATAATAGACACAAGAATAAGGGAGAAGAAGACCAGTATAAGATAATAGACAACCATGAAGCCATTGTAAGTAGAGAGGACTTTGAGAAAGTTCAAGACCTAATAAGGATAAGGGCTATAGCAAAAGGAAATGGAGAAAACACTAAAAGATACCAAAATAGATATAGCCTATCGGGGAAAATAAAGTGTGGCGAGTGTGGTTCAAGCTTTAAAAGAAGACATCACTATAATGGCAAAGAAAAATATATAGCTTGGACTTGCAGTGAACACCTTAAAGATATTAATAAATGTTATATGAAGTTTATTAAAGACAAGGACATAAAACTGGCATTTGCGACTTTAGTAAACAAGCTAGTCTTTGGAAAAGATAGTATCCTTACACCACTCTTAGAATCCTTAAAGAGAGTGGACAGCAAGGAAGAAGTCGAGAAGATAAATGGAATTGAAGAAAGACTAGAAAAACTAAAGGAAAGAAAAGAGATTCTAAGCAAACTAATAACTTCGGGAGTTTTAGATGCAAGTGTTTACGCAAAAGAAAGCAGTGAAATTTCTAGTGAAGAAAGTTATCTACTCAGGGAAAAGGAAAGAATTAAAAAAGCCATCCTTGGAAATGATGAAGAAATAAGAGAACTTGAAAAATTAATAGGAATCTTAGGAAAAAGTGAAATGATAGATCACTTTGAAGATGACTTGTTTGAAGAAATCATTGACCACATTCAAGTTGTTAATAGAGAGACCCTTGATTTTCATTTAAAGTGTGGACTTGTACTTAGAGAGGAAGTGAAAAATAATGTCTAGGTTATGTTATGGCTATACCATAAGAGACGGAAGATTAGAAATTCAAGAAAAAGAAGCGGAGAATATAAGAAAAATCTTTAAAAACTACCTTGCTGGCAATGCCCTTATAAAGTCAGCAGACCTTGCAGGCGTGAAGAAAAACAGCTCCAGTGTAAAAAGAATCCTTACCAATAAAAAGTATTTAGGAAATGAAATCTATCCCAAGATAATAGATAGAGAAAGCTTTGAAAAAGCAGGTCAAATGTTAAAAGAAAGGGCAGTGGCCATGGGACGAGTTTGGGAAAAGGAAGAAGAGATCATTAGAGTTCCATGCAAGTTTAGATACAAAAGTGAAGAAGTTCTACCACTAGATCCCTTTGAACGAGCGAGTTATAAGTATAGGTTAATCAAGGTGATAGATGATGAATAGCAAGGTCATAGTAATACCAGCGAAGAAGAAAAAAGGAAATTCCATCAAGGAATCAGAAAAGAAGAAACTGAGAGTGGCAGCTTATGCGAGGGTATCAACAGATAGCGATGAACAAGCAACTTCTTATGACACTCAAGTAGACCACTACACAAATTATATAAAGAAAAATCCAGATTGGGAATTTGCGGGAGTTTTTTCTGATGAAGGAATCAGTGGAACATATACCAAGAAAAGAGCTGGCTTTAATAAAATGATTGAAGAAGCCATGGAAGGAAATATCGACTACATCATTACAAAGTCCATATCGAGATTTGCCAGAAACACACTAGACTGTTTAAAGTATATTCGTAAACTAAAAGAAAACAACATCCCAGTCTATTTTGAAAAAGAAAACATCAACACCATGGACGCCAAGGGAGAAGTCCTCCTTACCATTATGGCATCTCTTGCTCAACAGGAAAGTCAGTCCTTATCTCAAAATGTAAAGTTAGGCGTTCAATATAGGTTTCAACAAGGTCAAGTCCAAGTAAACCATAATAGGTTTTTAGGCTATACAAAAGACGAAGAAGGAAAACTTGTCATTGTTCCTGAAGAAGCAAAAATTATAAAAAGGATCTACAGAGAATATTTAGAAGGAGCAAGCCTACGAGATATAAAGGAAGGACTAGAGAAAGACAAGATAGTAAATGGAGCAGGAAATAAGAAGTGGCATGTATCGAACCTCAATCAAATATTAACTAATGAGAAATACATGGGGGATGCCCTCTTACAAAAGACTTATACAGTGGATTTCCTGAATAAGAAGAGAGTAAAAAATGATGGAATTGCACCTCAATATTATGTAGAAAATAGCCATGAAGCCATCATACCAAAAGAAATCTTCATGCGAGTCCAAGAAGAAATGGATAGACGAGCTAATATGGTAAGTGGCAAAGGAAAAAGAAGAATTTATTCCAGCAAATATGCCCTTTCAAGTATTGTCTACTGCTCAAAATGCGGCGATATTTACAGGAGAATAGCATGGAATAACAGAGGGAAAAAGTACACCGTTTGGAGGTGCTGCACAAGAGTAACCCATGGACCAGATGCCTGCCATGCGAGAACTATTAAAGAAGACGACCTACAAGAGGCAGTTGTAGAAGCCATTAATCAACTTATATCTGAAAGCAGTGAATTAAAAGAAATAATAAAAGAGAATATAGAAAAAGTCATCACAGGTGATGGAACTAGCCAGATAGAAGAAATAGATAAAGAAATGTTGAAAGTGCAAGAAGAGCTTTTAAAAGTAGCTAATGCCAAGAAAGATTACACAGACCTTGTAGAAAGGGTGGAAGAGTTAAGAAATGAAAAAGAAAAGATACTCCTTGAAATGGCGGAAGAGAAGAATGAACAAAGCAGGCTAAAGGAATTAGAAGAGTTTTTAGACAATCAAGAATTAGAAATAGAAAGTTATGATGAAGAATTGGTGAGGAAACTTATAGATAAGATAGTAATTTATGAAGAAAATTTAAAAGTAGTGTTTAAATCTGGACTTGAGGTTGAAATTGACAAGGATAAAAAGTAAATATACAATATAACTAACAGCACCCGACACGCCTCTTAACAATGCGAACCATGTTGAAGCCCTAGCCCTACTTGTCAAGGAGCGAAGCGACGCTGAAAAGTAGAGGCAGGTCTCATGCAAAGATTTCCCAAGAGAAGCGACCGAATAGGGAGCTTCGATTGGCAGAAATCGCCTGCTGAGACGGTATGTTTGATGTCAAGAAAATAATGATATAGCAATGTTTTAAGAAGAAACATCTATTTTATCAACTCGGAGAAATGTGTGTTTCTTTGTTTGTGAGAACAGATCGAGAGTGTCAGAAAAACAACCAGATTGAGTAAACAGTAGCAATAATCAATTAGGGAGTGGATAGAACAGATATTGACTTCAATTTAACGGCTGCTCTTTTAAATTAATACATTAATCTGTATCATTACGTTATAAAAGAAATATTATGATTGTTTTGTTGTATATTCATGGTCTGATAATTATTTTACTTTTCTTATTTGACAGATGGTAAGTAGGGCAGTGAAAAAGATTATGGATTTTATCTAAGCACTAAGTAGTTTAGATCACTAATCAGGGAAAATAAGGCCTTCAAGATGAATTCCGAAGGCCCCCTTTCCTTTCCATATAAATATACGTAAAGCATAAGGAACATATGGCAAAAAAAGTGTTTCTCAACATGAGATATAGCTTTTGATATTGAAAGGAGAGATTCAGTATGATAGATAATATTATTCAATTAGTGACAGACAAATTATCCTCTTTGCCTTATATAGAAGGCATTGTATTAGGGGGTTCTCGTGCAAGAGGCACACATACAGAGGATTCTGATATAGATATCGGAATCTATTACAATTCAGAATCATTTGACATAAATACTATTAATCAATTCGCTACAAAGCTGGATGATGAGCATAGAAATAACCTTGTTGTACCTCCCGGAGCATGGGGTGATTGGATTAATGGCGGCGGATGGTTAGTCATAAACGGGTATCATGTGGATTTAATTTTACGTGATATTAAACGTGTGGAACAAATAATGAAAGATACAGAGCACGGAATTGTTACTGCCAATTATCAGACTGGGCATCCCCATGGTTATATTAGTGCAATGTATCGAGGAGAATTAGCGATTAGCAAAATACTATATGCTAAGAATGAAAGCTTATGCGAATTAAAAAAACAGGCAGAAACTTATCCCAATGCTTTGCAGAAAAGTTTAGTTAACTTTTTTATGTTTGAAGCAGGGTTCTCTTTAATGTTTGTAAAAGCAAATTCGGGAACAGACGATAAATATTATATTGCGGGTCATGTTTTTCGTATAGTTTCATGTTTAAATCAAGTGTTATTTGCATGTAATAATGCTTATTGTATCAACGAAAAGAAAGCTATAAAACTGCTTGAAACTTTTGAACATAAACCTGAAAAATATACCGAGAAGGTAAATCATATTTTTGAAGTACTCGGTATCTCACTTTTTGAATGCTACGACATGACCGAGAAGCTTTATAATGAAGTGAATGAAATTGTATCGGAGATAAATAACTTTTTAAACGAGGAGAGTTCAGATGAAAGAAAACAAATATGATGATAATATATTTTTTCAAAAATACAGTCAAATGAGTCGCTCGCAGAAAGGACTGGCTGGTGCGGGAGAATGGGAGACTTTGAAAAAGATGCTACCTGATTTTAAGGGTAAGCGTGTGCTTGATTTAGGATGCGGCTATGGATGGCACTGTATATATGCGATGGAAAACGGTGCTTCCTCTGTAGTAGGTGTTGATATTTCTCATAAAATGCTCGAAGTAGCAAAAGGAAAAACCCATTTTCCACAGATTGAATATGAATGCTGTGCCATAGAAGATGTGGATTTCCCAGAGGAGAGCTTTGATGTAATACTAAGTTCGCTTGCGTTTCATTATGTAGCAGACTATGAGAATTTAATAAAAAAGATATATAGGATGCTGAAGGCTGGTGGCAATTTAGTTTTTACAGTTGAACATCCTGTTTTTACTGCTCATGGAACACAAGACTGGTATTATAACGAAAAAGGAGAAATACTGCATTTCCCGGTGGACAATTATTATTATGAGGGCAAACGGACAGCTATGTTTTTGGAAGAAAAGGTTACAAAATATCATAGAACACTGACCACATATCTAAATACACTGCTTTCAAATAGTTTTATAATAAATCAGATTGTGGAGCCACAGCCGCCAGAGAACATGATGGATATTCCGGGGATGGCGGATGAAATGCGACGCCCAATGATGCTGATTGTATCGGCAAAAAAGAAGATGTAATAATATAGAAAAAATAAACGAGGAGTATGTAAATGAGATCAGAAAAAGAAATGATGGATTTAGTACTTTCTTTAGCAGAACAGGATGAACGTATTCGAATTGTGACCCTTGAGGGGTCACGCGCAAATATTAATATACCTAAAGATGAATTTCAGGATTATGATATTACATATTTTGTAAGTGATATAGAACCGTTTATATCTAATGATGACTGGCTTAATCAATTTGGGAATATTATAATGATGCAAAAACCGGAGGATATGGAACTATTCCCGGCTGAAGAGAAAGGCTACTCCTATATAATACTTTTTGATGATTATAATAAAATAGACCTTACCTTATTGCCCCTGGAAGAGTTGGGAAACTACCTGAATGACGATAAATTGATAAAGATTATTCTGGATAAGGATGGAAGGATTCAGCAAGCTGTAGTTCCGACCGACATGGATTATCATATAAGAAAACCCAGTGCCCGGGAATACGATGACTGCTGCAATGAATTCTGGAACACCACTACCTATGTGGTTAAGGGACTGTGCCGTAAGGAAATTTTATTTGCTATTGATCATTTTAATCAGATTGTTCGCCATGAGCTGCTGAGAATGATATCATGGAAGGTCGGCATCGAAACAGGCTTTAAATTAAGTGTAGGCAAGAACTATAAGTTTATTGAAAGGTATATATCCGAGGATTTGTGGGAGAAACTTTTGTCCACCTACCGGATGGATTCCTATGAAAACATATGGGAAGCATTATTTCTATGCCATCAATTGTTCAGGGCGGTATCCGGTGAGGTGGCGGAAAGGCTTCATTATGCCTATCCGGAGTATGATAGGAATATAACAAAATATACCAGGGACATGTATAAAAAATACACTGGTAAAACCGGCTGCCTGGATAGCACATATGCCGCTGATATAGAAGAGAGGCGGGAACAGTGATTACAGAAATGAAAGCAGGGCACCTGAAAGATATCGATAAACCCAGCGAACCATTTGAGGTGATAGGTAAGATTATACCGAGGTATGAAAACGAGAATTGGACCTTTACAGAATTACTCTATGAAGCGCCATATTTAAAAAGCTACCAAGACGAAGAGGATGAAGAGGATGAGGAGGCAGATTGCCTTGAATATATTGACAATACTGATAAGATAATATATCTTTACTACCAAGACGATAAATGCGTCGGAAAAGTTAAACTGCGAAAAAATTGGAACCGGTACGCTTATATAGAAGATATCGCCGTATGTAAGGATTTCAGGGGGCAAGGCATAGGCAGCGCGCTTATCAATATATCTATAGAATGGGCAAAGCATAAAAACTTGCATGGACTAATGCTTGAAACCCAGGACAATAACCTTATAGCTTGTAAATTCTATCATAATTGTGGTTTCAAAATCGGCTCCGTCGATACTATGTTATACGCCAACTTTGAAAACAACTTTGAAAAAGCTGTTTTCTGGTATTTAAGGTTTTAGAATGCAAGGAACAGTGAATTGGAGTTCGTCTTGTTATAATTAGCTTCTTGGGGTATCTTTAAATACTGTAGAAAAGAGGAAGGAAATAATAAATGGCTAAAATGAGAATATCACCGGAATTGAAAAAACTGATCGAAAAATACCGCTGCGTAAAAGATACGGAAGGAATGTCTCCTGCTAAGGTATATAAGCTGGTGGGAGAAAATGAAAACCTATATTTAAAAATGACGGACAGCCGGTATAAAGGGACCACCTATGATGTGGAACGAGAAAAGGACATGATGCTATGGCTGGAAGGAAAGCTGCCTGTTCCAAAGGTCCTGCACTTTGAACGGCATGATGGCTGGAGCAATCTGCTCATGAGTGAGGCCGATGGCGTCCTTTGCTCGGAAGAGTATGAAGATGAACAAAGCCCTGAAAAGATTATCGAGCTGTATGCGGAGTGCATCAGGCTCTTTCACTCCATCGACATATCGGATTGTCCCTATACGAATAGCTTAGACAGCCGCTTAGCCGAATTGGATTACTTACTGAATAACGATCTGGCCGATGTGGATTGCGAAAACTGGGAAGAAGACACTCCATTTAAAGATCCGCGCGAGCTGTATGATTTTTTAAAGACGGAAAAGCCCGAAGAGGAACTTGTCTTTTCCCACGGCGACCTGGGAGACAGCAACATCTTTGTGAAAGATGGCAAAGTAAGTGGCTTTATTGATCTTGGGAGAAGCGGCAGGGCGGACAAGTGGTATGACATTGCCTTCTGCGTCCGCTCGATCAGGGAGGATATCGGGGAAGAACAGTATGTCGAGCTATTTTTTGACTTACTGGGGATCAAGCCTGATTGGGAGAAAATAAAATATTATATTTTACTGGATGAATTGTTTTAGTACCTAGATTGGTGATGTTGCAGAATAGTTAAATCTA
>NZ_JBGMEF010000041.1:0-30839 GCF_046365475.1 Anaerococcus kampingae | reverse complement strand
CTACAACTTTTGGGGAGTCCTACACCCCTCCAGCTTTCCCCCTTAAACCCCCTTTTCCCTCACCCCCTCTGCTCCTTAGGCGGAGTGCGAACAGTGAAGATTGCCTAACGGCAATCCTCTATAAGTAGGCAAAACTCTTTGTACTAGCCATCTTTATTCCTACTGATTTTGACATTCCGATGCCTAAAAATCTCAATCTAGTCCAAATTTATGTTTTGTATATACTCTACATCTCAGTAGTTACAGAATTATAATTTGTACTCGTGCGTCAGGAGATTTTCTTAACGGCATCTCCATTTACAAAATCTCACGACCATGGGAGAATTATTCTGTATTCTGAGAGAATATCGACGTCAAAGTAGGGCTAAGGCTCGTTTGCCTTTGGCAAACATTGCGATAATAGGGTCTAAAATACTAATCTATGGGGAGATTTAAAATAAAAAGTCACCGTTAAGAAAATCACACTGACAACCATACTTAAATAAAAATATTGTAACTACTAAGATGACAAGTAACTATAAAATTCCTATTTGGACTAGATTGTGATTTTTAGGGGATTTTTGATTTTAAATCAGTAAGAACAAGGCCACCTACATACGAAGCAAACTGCTATACTAAAGAAGATTTTTGAAAAAAATCTACATATTTTGCCCTCCGCTAAGGAGTCGCTTGCGGGGTGTAACGGGGAGGGGTTTAAGGGGGACATAAACGCCCCTTGATTTGGGGCGTTTATGCCGGAAACATAGTGCGGTAGCACGGAGGAGTTTGCGTAGCAAACGGGTTTCCGTCCGATGAGGACCCATGCGAAAGGGTCCTTGGGCCTCCCCTTTGGCGAAGTCATCAGCTTGATGACAATAATTTATTATGAGATGACATTACGAAGAAAAATACTAAATAAAAATAATTCATTATAATGTAAAAATCCCAATAAAAAAAGCATATAATACTATTATCTTGGACAAAAAAACCCCAACTAGGGGGTCCTTAAGGGGGAAGCCCCCTAAAGATAATTTATCTTGGATAAACATAGAAAGGAATAATAAGAAAAATGAATTTTATAATAATCTCTCCTCATTTTCCACCAAATTTTCAAAATTTCTCCCACCGCCTAAGGGCTAATGGAGTCAATGTTTTGGGTATAGGAGATGAGCCTTATGAGAACTTATCTGATGAGCTTAAGGGCTCTCTTGGAGAATATTTTAGGGTTGATTCTCTAGAAAATCTTGATGAAGTTAAGAGGGCTGTGGCCTTTTTGTTTTATAAGCATGGGCCTATTGGTGGGCTTGAAAGCCACAATGAATATTGGTTGATGCTTGATGCTAAGCTTCGTGAACAATTTAATATACCAGGCCTTAGGCCAGATGACCTTCTTAAATTTAAGTATAAGTCTAGAATGAAAAAGTATTTCAAGGAGGCTGGTGTTCCTGTCCTTGATGGTTATGTGATTAAAAATGATGCTGATTTTAAAAAAGTTGTTGAAGAAATTTCCTATCCTTTTGTGGCTAAGCCTGATAATGGTGTTGGGGCTGGTGGGACTTTTAAGATTGAAAATGAGGCCGATGCTAATGATTTTTTAGCCAAGTGGGATAGGTCTATAGAATATTTCATAGAGCCTTATGTCGAAGATGGTCTTCTTTGCACCTATGATGGGATTGTCGACTTGGATGGGAATATTATCTTTGAAACTGGCCTCTACCACACCATTCCTACTCTAGAACTAGTCCGTGACCAGCTTGACCTGGCCTTTATTGTAAAAAGTGACCTCGATCCAAAAATCGTCGAATATGGCAGGGCTGCTGTCAAGGCATTTGGCATGAAGGGGAGATTTTTCCATATTGAGTTTTTCAAAAGGGCTGATGGGTCTTATATAGCTATAGAATACAATAATAGGGTTACAGGTGGCTATGCTATAGATGTCTATAATCACGCCTTTGCAATTGATCTTTATGATATCTATGCCAGAATGGTTGAGGGTGAGAAGATTCCTAAAATTGCTAAGGCTCCTCACAATGCCCTTGGTCTTAGCCAAAGAGATATTTATAATTATTGCCATTATGAAGATGATATCAGGGCAAAATTTGGCGATAGGGTCAAGGAAGCAAGTCGCGCTGAAAAGGCCTTTGCTTCAATCCAGGGTGATTTTAAATATATAATCACGACTGATGATGTAAATGAGATTGACCAAATCATTGATTTTGTCCACAAGCACAAGGAGGACTAATGCACGTTGAATTTTTAAGCCATTATTCTGGAATTTTGGGCAGGGAAATGTATATGAATAGGTATGGCTATTCGGGAATGCCTGTCCTAGTTTTCCCATCATCTGGGGGAAGTCACAACGAATTTGCCGACTTTGGCATGATTGATGCTGCCAAAGACTTTATAGAAGCAGGTAGGGTTCAATTTTTTACCCTATCTTCTATTGATGGAGAATCTTGGCTAGCTAATAAGTCTATGCACGATAGGGCCCTTGCCCATAACCAGTATGATAAATATATAATTGAAGAGGCAATTCCCTTTATAAAGCATAAGACCGTTTGGTTTGACCCAATGATGACTACAGGTTGCTCGATGGGGGCCTTTCACGCTGTCAATTTCTACCTCAGACATCCAGATGTTTTTTGTAAGACTCTTGCCCTATCGGGAGTTTATGATGCAAGATATTTTGGGGGCGACTATGGGTCAGATATGGTAGTTTATGAAAATAGTCCGGCAGATTATTTATGGAATCAAAACGACCCTTGGTTTTTGGATAAGTACAGGGCTGGAGATATTATTGTTTGCACAGGCCACGGAGCTTGGGAAGATGATGGCCTCCCATCATTCTATACCTTAAAGCAAGCCTTTGAAGCTAAGCAAATCCCTGCCTGGTTTGATGAGTGGGGCTATGATGTTCCTCACGATTGGCCATCTTGGCGCAATCAATTGCCATACTTCTTGGGACATTTATTTGGCTAAATATTATAAATAACAAAGAATTAAGGGGCTGTTGCAAAACTATGAATAACTATCGTCCCATTATTAGAAGATAGCCTGTCCGGCTCATGGAGGACCCGTGCGGAGCACTCGAGCGAAGCGAGAAAAGCCCGTCGGCTCCTTGAAACTCTCTTAGAAAATTTTTGGGCCGACCGTCGGCTTCGGTTTGCCTGCCGGCTCATGGAGGCAATTAGCCCGTCGGCGTGTGAGACTTTTCACAAGGTTCCTCTAATGAATTGGGGACGATTTATTCATTCTGCAACAGCCCCTTTTTCTTATCCTAAAAGGATGTTAAAACAACTGACAAGAAAATTGTAAACGTCTATATAGATGAAATTGAGGCTATAGATCATACTGTCAAGCTTTTTAAGGATAATTCTTACAAGAAACCCCTCTATGTGTCCTTTGGATACTGCTTATATGTCTAGGTCCTATATTGCCAAAAAATCAGGTTTTGTCGAGGCTCTTTATAAGTATTATGATGAAGCGAATTTTGTTGAATTTAAAGTAAAAGACCCAGAGGGAGACCTCTTGAAATTAATTGATTTTCTAAGAAAAAACCAGAATTTGACTCAATCCAATTTGAGTTAGCTAGGCTTGCTGTAAATGCCTTAAACTTATGGCAAATGAAGGAATAAAAATACCTGAAGACCATGGCATTATAGGTTTTGACAAGATCCATGCTACTGAATACATCAACCAAGCTATTGCATCAATCGTCCAGAGGATTTCAGACCATGTTGATTTTGCTATAGATAAGCTTCTAAAGATTTTAAATGATGAAAAGGCAGAAACATATATTGTTTTAGAAGCAAAATTAATTGAAAAGGAAATCGCTTTTATGGGTATTAATTTATAAGAAGCTTTTGTTTAGGAAAGCAAATATTCTATATAGAAAAAATTGGAGGAATGATCATGACAAATTTTATTGAATCTTTTGATGGCACAGCTTTATTTTACAACAAGGAAGAAGCAAAAAATGCCAAGGCTGCAGTTGTTATTGTCCATGGTCTGGCAGAACATTCTGGTAGGTACGATTATGTGGCTGAGAAATTTCACAATGCAGTTTTTTCGACCTATAGGTTTGACCACAGGGGCCACGGCCAATCTGAAGGCGAGAGAGGCTTTTACAAAGACTACAATGATATGTTAGAAGATGTAAATGTTGTGGTAGATAGGGCCATAGAAGAAAATCCTGATAAGCCAGTATTTTTGTTAGGCCATTCTATGGGTGGTTTTGCCGTAAGCCTATACGGGGCTAAGTATAAAGATAAGAACCTTGCTGGAGTCATTACTTCTGGAGGTCTTACTCATGATAATAATAAGATGACTGAAATGGTAGGTCCTGGCCTTGACCCACACACAGAACTTCCAAACGAGCTTGGCGACGGGGTTTGCTCTGTAAAAAAAGTTGTAGAAGCCTATGTTGCTGACCCATTAAACCTTAAAAAATACCAACTGGGTCTTTTATATGCAGTAAAAGACGGAATAGCTTGGTTTAAGGAAAATGAAAAAGACTTTTCTTACCCAGTTTTAATCCTCCACGGCAGGGACGATGCCCTAGTTAACTTTAAAGATTCTTTTGACTTTTTTGAAAACAATTCATCTAAAGACTGCCAAATTAAAATCTATAAGGGTCTTTGCCATGAAATCATGAATGAATATGCCAAAGACGAAGTAATTGGCGATATAATTAGCTGGATAAATAATAGAATATAAGCAAGGAAGCTTTAACAACAAAAACGCTAGGGGGGAATTCCTTGGCGTTTTTTTGATTTGCTTTTAGGGGGGGATAAGATTGAAAATTATACTTACAAAAAGTGCCGGCAACAACCATAGTTGTGCCTATGATTTTGGCTTCTATATTAAATACCCTTGCCCCAAGTCTCCTTAAGCTTGGGCCGATGACGGCGGCGATGACAAGCAAGGAAGGCCTTAATGTTTAATTTACATAACCCTAGCTGTTGTAGCTAGCCAGTCTACCATAAAGAGGATTAGGCTTCGCCATAGGATCTGGTATAGATTTAAAGGCGATATTTAATGGAGGAATTGAAGCTATAGTTTTATCTATCCGTTCCTTTCAATTATATTTCTTACAAGCCTTAGTTTTATATCATATTGGATGTATACGTCTGTGTTAAAATTTAATTTTAATTCAATTGTATCGCCAACCAGTGTAGGATTAGTTAATGATGATGTATTACTATTTTTTTTCATAAATACATTGTATCAGAAAAAGACGAGGATCTTTAGTTTCCTCGTCTTTTTTCTATATTAGGACTTTTCCAACAGCCACTTGTATCTTATTAGAAGTCTACCTTTTCTCCGTAATAAGCGGCGTGGTAGATTTTTTTGATGTCTTCTGGGCTTGTTTGTCTTGGGTTTGTAAGTGTACAAGCATCCTTGAAGGCATTTTCGCTCATTGTATCTAAAACTTCTTCGAATTTATCTTCTGGAATAACAGTGTTCTTACCATCTTTAATATTAGCACTTATACCAACAGCTGCATTTAACTTTCTAATTTCTTCAGCTATATCATCAACTCCAAGGATTTTTTCGATTTTATCATATTTATCTGTTGATTTTCTATTGTAATCGATGATGTAAGGAAGCATAATAGCATTGGCTTCGCCGTGGGTTAGGTGGAAGATGCCGCCGATTTTGTGGGCCATAGAGTGAACTATACCAAGTGAAGCATTGGTAAAGGCCATACCTGCTATACAAGAAGCGATGTGCATTTTTTCACGAGCTTCCATGTCATCTCCATTGTCATAGGCTCTCTTTAGATATCCAAAGACAAGCTCTATAGCTCTAATAGCATAAGGATCTGTAAAGTCATCAGCTGCTGTAGAAACAAAAGCCTCAACAGCATGGGTCATAACATCCATACCTGTAGCTGCTGTAATCTTAGGAGGCATGGTGGCAGGGATTCTCATATCAAGAAGGGCAACTTCTGGTACGAAATCTGGGTGAACAAGTGGGTATTTGATTTCCTTTTCTGTATCAGTGATAACAGAGAATGCTGTAATTTCACTAGCTGTACCAGATGTGGAAGGTATACAAATCATCTTAGCCTTGTTCTTAAGTGGTGGGTTATCAAAAGCAGCAAGTCTTTCGAAATCCCAATCTGGATATTCATAGAAAACCCACATAGCCTTAGCAGCATCCATAGCAGAACCGCCGCCGATAGCAATAATCCACTCAGGTTCAAATTCAGCCATCTTAGCCCCACCAGCTAGACAAGTCTTAACAGATGGATCTGGTTCAACACCATCGATGATTAAAACTTCCATACCAGCCTTTTCAAGCTGTTCTTTGGCCTCGTCTAAGAATCCAAATCTCTTCATAGAAGAGCCGCCAGTAACAAGGCAAGCCTTCTTTCCCTTTAGACTAGCAAGATATGTAAGAGCGTTTTCTCCATGTACAATAGTGTTAGGTACTGAAAAAGTTGTATAAGTCATAAATTCCTCCGATTCTATATTTTGTTAATTAAATAACTAACTATCTGCAAACATTATACTCCAAGGTTTATTTATAAGCAATAGCCATAAATATATTTCAAGAAAATAAAAATATCGTTAAAAATAAATTATTTTATTTCATTATATTAAAAAGATAGACAATATAGATAAAATGCTTAAAAATAAAGAAATATATGATATAATAATATAAAACAGACAAGGAGGATGCCTGCGCACATTATGAAGAATAAAAATTTTAAAAATATTGTTTTATTAATGGCCCTTTCAATTGGTGCAATACTACCAAATACAGCCTATGCAGAAGAAAGCAATCAAGCTGTAGATAAGCAAGCAAACGAAAAGACCAAAGAAGAAGTAATTGATACTAAAGAAAAAGCAAAAGCAAATTTAGATGCCAAAGAAGCAGACCTTGCCAAGGAAGAGAAAAATCTAAACGAAAAGAAAGGGCCATATGACAAGGCCAAATCAGAACTAGACCAAGCCCAAAAGGCTGTAGATGATAATCAAAAAGAGATAGAAGATACACAAAAACAAATTGAAGATAAGGTAGAGGAAGAGAAAGCTAATAAACAAGACCAGGTCGATAAGGCAAAGGAAGAAATCTCTAAAAACCAAGCCGAAACCAAGATAGAAGAAGAAAAAGAAAATAAGGCCAAATCTGATGTAGAAGAAAATACAGCCGCTCTAAAAGATGCAGAAAAAAAGGTCGATGATCTAAACAAAGCCAATCCCGAACTAGGAAATCAAATTACAGAAGCCACAAAAAAACTAGATGCAGCCAAGGCTGAATTAGAGGAAGATAAGAAAGCTACACAAGAGATAGAAGAAAAGCTTGGAAAAGATAAGGAAGAAGTCCAAAAAGCTCAAGCAAAGAAAAATCAAGTAGAAAAGTCTTATAATGATTTAAATAAAGCCAATCGAGAAAACTTAGCCAATATAGAAAATTTAAAAAAGGAAATAGCAGAAACCGAAGAAAAGATAAAGGCAATCGACCTAGATAGTCTTTCTAAAGATTTAACAAATAAGGAAAATGACCTAGAAGCTTCAGAAAAGACCTTCAAGGAAAAGAAAGAGGCCAAAGAAGCACTAGAAAATAAGCTTGCAGAATTAAATGAAAACCTAAATGCTATCATAGAAGAAAGTGAAGCTAATAATAAGGAGCTAAAAGAAGCCCAAGCTGAAAAAGATAAACTTGAAAAAGAGATAGAAGACGCAAATAAAAAAATACAAGCTAATACTGATGCTGCAAAAGCCTTAAGAGAAAAAAGCAAGGCCCTTGAAGAAAAAATCAAAAATAACGAAGAAGCAAACAAGACTGATGAGCAAGCAAAATCAAAATTAGAAGAAGAGAAAAATGCAGCCCAAGATGAACTTGTAAAATTAAAAGAAGACCAAGCAAATGCACAAAAAGCCCTTGATAAAGCGGAAGCAGATGCTAAAAAAGCACCAAGTGAAGAGGAAAAGGCAGCAGCTAAAGCTCAGTGGAACAAGGGTTCTGTAGGATTTTTTGAAGAAATGGGCTCAACTGATGCAGCCAATGTATTTAGTAAACTACCAGAAGAAAATTATTTTGGTGGAGTAGCAAAAAACGGTAAGGAATATTTAGAAAAAAATAAGAACATGACTCCAGATGATTCTAGACAGTTAGAAAATATGAAAAAGTCCATAGATGCCATAGGGGTAATAAATGCTAAAAGGCAAAAAGATGGAGGAATTGATGGTAGAAAGTTAAGCATCCTTAAGATTAGCGACTTTGATATGGCAGTAGCCCAAGCAAATGCAAATTTCTCGGCTTATCAGAGAGTCCATGCAACAGTTTATAATCCTCCTTATGAAAACTTGTCTTGGCATCCAGAAGAAGGACTTGATACCCCATCAAAATTTTTTGAATCTTCCCTAGAAGGCTGGTGGGATGAAGAAAAGAAGCTATTTGATCATTTAAGAAATAATGAGAAGCTTAAATCAAGAAAAGAAATGGATGCGTTTATAAAAGAAAATGAAAATGATATCGAAACAGAATTTGGGTCGACAGCAGTAGGCCACTATACAAATCTAGTAGATGACTTGATGTGGAAAGAGGGCGGAAGTTCTAGAGATTCTCAGTCAGTCGGTTATGCAGTAAGACCAGGCAAACATGGATTTGTTAAATCGGTTGTTCTAAATCCTACTGTTAGGAATAAGGGTCTATACTCAGTAGAAGAATACAAAAGAAGATTTTTAGACTACTACCAAGACCTAAAAGATGTCATGGAAGGTAATAAATCTATAAGCAAGGATGATAAGGAAAAACTTGCAGCCCTTAGAACTCAACTAGCAGATATCAAGGAGAAGGTGAACGATAAAGAAGCTGAAATAGCTAAGCTTGATGAGTCTATAACAAAGCTAAATAATGCCATCAATACTAGAAATGAATCTATAAATAAAGATAAGGCAACCCAAGAAGCTAATAAAAAACAAATTCTGGATTTAGACGAGGCAAATTTAACTTTAATCGATACCTTAAATTCGAAAAAATCATCCTTAGATAAAACCAATAAGAAAATTGCTGATTTAATTAAAAATGATACAAATGCCAAACAAATTGAAGCATTAAACAAAGATATAGCAGAAATAAAAACAAAGCTAGCTGCTGCAAATAAAGACCTAGATGAAGCTAAGGCAGATTTAGATAAGAAGCAAGCAGCTAAAGATAAAGCCCTAGCTGAATTTAACAAGCAAAAAGCTACCCTATCTGACCTTAACCAAAGTCTAGGCCAAAAGAAAAATGACTTAGCAGCTAAAACTAACCAAAGCGAAAATGATAAGGCAAAACTAGATGATTTGAATAAGCAAATCGAAGATGCTAAAGCAGAACTTGATGCAAAGAATAATATCCTAGCAAGCACAGAAGAAAACCTTAAGGCAAGCAAGGATAAGCTTGCAGCAAGTCAAAAGGCAAAGGATGAAGCCCAAAAAGCCCTTGATGCCTTGACAGATAAAAATAAGGCCTATGTGGCAGCCCTTAAAGCCCTTGACCAAGCTAAAGAAAACCTAGCAAATTCTCAAGAAGACTTAAAGCAAGCTCAAGAAGCTAAGGAAAAACTAAATAAAGAATTAGACGCTCTTAAGGAAAAATTAGCTAAGGCAGAAGCTGCTAACAAAGAAACAGCCAAGCTAGATGCAAATAATCTTGATAGCCTAATAGGCAATGCTCAGTTTGCATCACTCTTAGGTCAGTATAAGGCTCTAGAAGAAAAGATGCCAGGTCTAAAGGAGAAGCTAAAAGAAGCGAGTGATAAACTTGAGCCTATAAAATCTGATTACAATAAGGCCAAAGAAGCCTATGACTTAGCTTATAAGGCTTATCTAGAGGCCAAGGCTCTCTACGAATCTTTCCTAGCCCAAGAAAGAATGACCTATCCATGGTATTTCTTCTCTTCTAACTCTTATGCAGCTACAGTTGAGAAGGAAGACAAGAAGGAAAACAAAGAAAACAAAGAAAACAAAGAAAACAAGGCTGAAGAATCTAAAAAAGATCAAGCAAAAGAAAAAGAAGCTGACAAAGAAGCTAGCAAAGATAAAGAGCAAGCAGAAAAAGAAGCCAAGAAGGATGAAAAGGCAAAAGGTGGAGTAGCTATGGGTGATGTAGTAGCTGGAAGAAAAGCTAAAAATAACCCATCATCAGCACCAAAAACAGGTGTACCAGGCCTATCAATCTATGCAATCCTAGCAGCAGCTTCTATGGCAGGCCTAAAGGCAAGCAAGAAGAAAAAAGAATATTAAAGCTTAAAAATCAACTCCTCAGGGGGTTGATTTTTTATGTCTTATTTTCCTAAAGCAAAATGAGTATAATGAAAATAAGACATATAAAAGAATTAAACGAGGAGGAGATTATGAAATTTAACTTTGACCAGATGCTTGAAAGGCATGGGATGGATGCTATAGCTGTCGATGGGCTTGGTCTTATGCCTGGTATGAGTCCTGATAGGCCAAGGGAAGGCTTTGAAGTCATTCCTATGTGGGTTGCTGATATGAATTTCCCGACAGCGCCTTCCATCCAAGAAGCCATAATAAATAGGGTAAATCATCCAGCCTTTGGCTATTTTATGGCGACAGATGAATATTACCAGGCGATTATCTCTTGGCACAAGGATAGAAAGGGGATTTTCGACATCAAAAAAGAAGACATCGGCTATGAAAATGGGGTCTTGGGTGGCCTTATATCAGCCCTAAATGTCTTTTGCTCAAGAGGAGATAAGGTCCTAGCTCATTCTCCTACCTATATTGGTTTTACAAATTCTCTGGCTAATAATGGCTACCACATCATCCATTCAGACCTAATAAAGGATGAGTCTGGAAGATGGGTCATGGATTATGAGGATATGGAAAGAAAAATAATTGACCAAAAAATTACTACAGCCATAATCTGCAATCCTCATAACCCAACAGGCAGGGTTTGGACAAGGGAGGAATTAAAGAAGGCTGTCGATATTTTTCAACGCCACCAGGTAAAGATTATTTCTGATGAAATATGGTCAGATATTATTCTTTTTGGCCACAAGCAAATCCCAACCCAGTCAGTAAGCGCCTATGCCCACGAAAATACCGTAGCTCTCTATGCTCCAAGTAAGACCTTCAACCTTGCAGGTCTTGTAGGATCTTACCATATTATCTACAATGAATATATAAGAAATAGGATCAATAAGGAAGCCTCTCTTTCCCACTACAATTCCATGAATGTCTTATCCATGCACGCCCTAATTGGGGCCTATTCTAAGACAGGTCATGAATGGACTGACGAACTTAATAAAACTATAGGTGAGAATGTGAATTATGCTTGTGATTTTATTAGGGATAATTTTGCTGGCGTAGAAGTCTTTAAGCCAGAAGGCACCTATATGCTCTTTGTTGACTTTGAAAAATATTGCAAGGATAAGGCAGTGGATATCGGTCATATCTTAAAAGCTGGCTGGGATGTGGGAGTAGCTTGGCAAGATGGCAGGCCTTTCCACGGAAAATATTCTATAAGGATGAATCTAGCCTTGCCTTTCGCAAAAGTTAAGGAAGCCTTTGATAGACTTAAAAAATATGTGATCAAATGAGATTTATCCCCTGATTTATAAAAAAATCGGGGGATTTCTACTTAGGCTTTTAAGAATGGTAAAGTCTTATAAAGGAGATTTTATGGATTTTATTAAAAAAATTCCTGCGGGAAATATGATGGTGCCCCTTTTGTTTGCGGCCCTTATTCATACGTCTTTTCCTGATGGGATTGGATTTGGAGAATTTAGCCAGGCCCTATTTTCAAATGGGTCTGTCAAGGTCCTCATGGCCCTTAACCTTATGGCGGCTGGTTCTCAGATAGATTTTTCAAATATTGGCGAAGTTATAAAGAGGGCTGGTGTTATTTCCCTAGCAAGGATTTCTATGGGACTTATCCTTGTCTTTGGTATTTCAAAGCTTTTTGGCAGGGAAGGGGTTTTTGGTCTATCACTTTTGGCCCTTGCCTGCGGGGTTTTAAACCACAATAACTCCGTCTTTATCAGCCTAAATATAAATTATGGGGATAGGATTGACCAGGCCTTGGCAGGCTTTGGATCCCTTATAACAGGTCCTATGCTCGCTATGCTAGTTCTTGGCATGGGAGGCCTTGCTAATATTCCATTTTTGGCAATCTTAGATTCTGCCATGCCTGTGATTTTGGGGATTTTTATTGGACATTTCATAAAGGGATCTAGGGAGATTTTTTCTACAAGTCAAAAGATGATTATTCCCTTCTTAGGTTTTTCCATGGGGTCAGCAATTGACCTTAGAAATGTCTATAGGGCTGGCTTTTCTGGTCTTATCCTTGCCTTTGTTGTAATAGCTATAGTGGGATCTTTTACGGTCTTTGCTGATATGAAGTTTAACAAAAGGCCAGGCCATACTGGATGGGCCCTTGCCACAACTGGAGCCAATGCGGTAGCTGTGCCTGCTATGATTGCAGAAATTGATCCGACCTGGAAGGCCTTTGTAGGCCTTGCCACAGCCCAAGTAGCAGCTTCTGTTGTAGTTACAATTATTCTCACACCCATAATTACAGATTTTTGGGCTAAGAGATTTAAAAATAAGTAGGAGACAAGATGGAATTTAATGTTAAGGAAATAAAAGATAAGAAAGAAAAAGAAGAGATAGCTAGAGATATTTTAAATGATTTGCCAGAATGGTTTGGACTTGCTGAAAGTACTGAAGCCTATATAAGAGATTCTCAAGATAAGCACTTTTTGGCAGCTTTTTGTAAAAATAATCCGATTGGCTTCATTGTCTTAAATGCGACCAGCCCTGACTGTGCGGATATTTTTGTAATGGGGATAAAGAAGGCCTTTCACCGCCAAGGAGTAGGAAAAGCCTTAAATAAAGAGTATGAAAGGCTTGCCAAATCGCTAGGTTATTCGTATTCGCAAGTTAAGACTGTAGAGTTAGGTCATTATGAAGAATATGATATCACCAATAATTTTTATAAGGCTATCGGCTATAAGGAGCTTGAGGTATTTCCTAGCCTTTGGGATGAGTGGAACCCTTGCCAGATCTATATAAAGTATCTTGGGGACTAAGAGATTAGTAAGGATAAAATATGTTAAGTAAATTTTTCAAAAAAATTCCAGCGGCTACTATAATTGTCCCTTTATTTGTGGGAGCTCTTATAAATAGTCTAGCTCCAAGTGTATTTGACCTTGGACCGATGACTAAGGCTATAGCAAGCCCTGATGGCCTAAATGCAATCATTGATATAACCCTCCTTGCTGTAGGCAGCCAACTTACCCTAGCAAGGCTTAAAAAAGCCCTTCACAGGGGCCTAGTATTACTTTTATCTAAGTGGCTTACATCAATTGCCCTGGGCTATATATTTTTTAAAGCCTTTGGCAGAAATGGGATTTTCGGTATATCGGCTCTTGCCTTTATTGCTGCAATTTCAAATCAAAATAATTCTATTTTTATAGGCATAAGCGGTGATTATGGTGATGAATACGATATAGCAAGCGCAGCCATAACTGCCATTATTTCTGTGCCAATATTTACCTATTTTACCCTTTCAATGCTTGGAATAGCAGATATTACCCCTACATCAATTTTAGACTTGGCTATGCCTATTCTTTTAGGAATCTTTTTGGGAAATATTGACCAAGGCTTTTGTGAATTCCTCGCAGGGACCCAAAAATATATCATGCCCTTTTTGGGCTTTGCCATAGGTTGTGGGATAAATCTATCTACAATCCTAAGGGGAGGGGCTGGTGGTTTTATCTTAAGTCTTCTTACAATTGGAGCAGCCTTTGTGATTAGTCTGCCTCTTGATATATTTATAAACAAAAGACCAGGCTGGGCAGCGATTGCAATATATACAGCTGCGGGTAATTCTGTAATAGTGCCTGCTCTTGTAGCAGAACTTGATCCATCATGGCAGGCTTATGAGAGCCTTGCAGCAGCCCAATTGGGAACTGTCGTAATTGTTAGTTCTATTTTAGTGCCTCTTGCGGCAAGCTTTTGGCTTAAGATTCGAAAGGCTAAGTAATTTTGATGAAAAAATATATATGAAGATAGAATTTTTTTAGCGCAATTTAATATTTTTCAAAACATTAAAAACCCTCCGAGCTTTATAAGCCGGAGGGTAATTTTTTATTGAGATTTATTTATTTTTTATCGCTTTTACCTGCAAAATCATTTGTCACACTTTCATCTGCAAAGGCACTTGCGTTTTCGCCTGCTATATAACCCATATAGCCAGCTACACCTATGGCTTGTCTACCTGGGTAGAAGTCGCCAAAGAATTGGCCTGATGAGATTACACCTGATGCATAAAGGCCAGGTATTGGATTCCCGTCTTTGTCAACAACTTCAGCCCTTGGAGAAGTTTTAATTCCGCCGTATACACCACGGGTTCCATCATACATCAAAGCTGCGTAGTAAGGACCTTCTGCCTTAAATTCTTTAAGGAATTTAGGGTCTTTGCCGAAGTCTGTATCTTCGCCAGCCTTGGCTAGTTCGTTATATCTGTCTACTTCACCCTTGACTACTTCTGGGTCAAGTTCCATTAGCTTAGCTAATTCTTCGATAGTATCTGCCTTGTAAACTCTGATAATTTTGTCATTGTTGGCAGTTTTTTCTAGGTATTCTTCCAAGTGAGGAAGGTTTGGAGCGATTTCGCTATCCATGATTGCCCAAGCTGTATTTGGTCCGTCTTCTCTTACGAATTCAAATTTTTGTGGGTGGGATCCGCCGTCTTCCTTGAATACTCTCTTGCCTTCCATATTAAGAAGGATGGCTTCAAATGGATAACCATTTGTAGGATCGCCTACCATTGGGTAGTCGTGTGGGTTGGCATTAAATACGCCTGACATAGATTCTTGGAATGGATTCATAACAGCTCCTGCTTCTAGGGCAAGTTTGTGGCCGTCACCAGTGTTTCCTATAGCAGAGGCAGAGTATTCTCCAGCACCTCTCTTGTTGTATTCCTTATCCATTTCAGGGTTTCTTGCGTAGTCACCTGTTGCAAGGACTACTGCGCCAGCGTTGAAGGTTTTCTTGCCAGTCTTAGAATCAGAAATTACTCCCTTTATAACTCCGTCATCATTTATTAATTCTGTAGCTGGAGTATTTAGGTAAATATCAACTCCCAAATCATTTAGTTTTTTAACAAAGGTTGCGATTAGGTTTGGTGCACCCTTAGCATTTGCTTTTTTAGACGGAATGGTGATTGCTTCTGCGTTTTTCTTTGATTTCTCATTTGGGTTGATTTTTACAGTGATGGACCCATCTTTTTCACTAGGTTCAGTTCTGTAATCAACTCCGATTTCATCATAAACTTGCATTAGTTTTGGAGAAACATCGATAAGGGCATCGAGCATTTCCATGTCGATTGGGTTTAGATTTTGGGACCAAGACCTGTTTAGCCAGCCTGTTTTCATTGTTTCCTTGTCAGCTTCTGTTGGAGCGGCAAGCATATTACCACTAGCTGTGATTGATGTACCGCCTAGAAGACCGTTTTTTTCGATAAGTGCTACTTTTGCACCATCGCTAGCAGCCCTGTAAGCAGATACAATACCACTAAAACCGCCACCCGCTACAACTACGTCGTAGTCAAGTTCTTCATCTTTTACATCGACAGGTACTTCGACTTTTTTAAGGGCATCAACAACTTCCTTTGATGAACCTTCTTCAATAGCCTTAGCTGCGGCAGTTTTTACAGCTGCGGATGTGATTGTAGCACCAGAAACATTGTCGATTGCTAGAGATTGGTTATCGACAATAGCTTGAGGAATGGTATCGTAGACAGCTTCGCAAATACCACTTGTTTCATTTTCCTCGCCAATTTCAACTGATTCTATCTTATCCTTGCCAAGTTTAACAATGACTTCAACATCACCGTCAACACCTGTGGCAACAGCCTTATATTCGCCTTCTTTGTAGGCAATATCGGATGTTTTTTCTTTTTGTTCGGAAGTATCTTGAGACTTATCTTCGCTCTTCTCTTCGCTTTTAACTTCTTCTTTTTTGTTAACATCGTCATTCTGACAAGCTGTTAAAATTGAAGCACTCAAAAGCAATAACAATAATTTGTTTTTCATAATTCCCTCCTTATGTATGTTAATTAAATCTTAACATAGAATTAATATATTGGCAATATTGACATATATAAAATATAAGCATATTAGTCAATTATATAAAGAAGGAAATGAAAAATCAAAAATATTTGTATATAGACTTGAAAAGTAAAACCTAGCTGGTATATTTACTAGCAGGGTTTTTTACTAGCGTTTTAAAAGTTTTATATATAAACAAAAAGAATTGTAAAATCTAGAAAAAACTTGCGAAATACGCTTAATTGTCGTATTATATATAAGTGCTTAGAAGTTAGATGTTGCTTATGTTTTAAGGCCAAAGACATAAGGGAACTCTAATCGAGCAAGCTTGGGAAGAATCCCGAGTGATTTCCAAATTATTATCAAACGCCCGGGTGAGCGTGAAAGAAAGAGAGAGGAAAATGGCTAATCAACAAAAGATAAGAATCAGACTTAGAGCTTATGATCACGAAGTGATTGACAGCTCAGCAGAGAAAATCGTAGAAGCAGTTAAAAGAAGCGGAGCAGAAGTAAGTGGACCAATTCCATTACCAACAGAAATCGAAAGAATTACAATTCTTAGAGCTGTCCACAAGTACAAAGATTCCAGAGAACAGTTTGAACAAAGAACACACAAGAGATTAATCGACATCATAGGACCTAATGCAAAGACATTAGACGCACTAAAGAAGTTAAATCTTCCAGCTGGTGTAGATATCGAAATTAAACTATAACTGTAATTAGGATGATTGAGAATAGGGGTTAATAAGAATTAACTAGATTGATCAATCCGCTGTAATTAAGGAGGTACTCATGAAGAGTATATTTACAACAAAAGTAGGCATGACTCAAGTAATCGATGCTGACGGAGTTATCACTCCTGTTACTGTTCTAAAAGCAGAGGAAAATGCCGTTGTCCAAGTTAAGACAATCGAAAATGACGGTTACAATGCTATCCAAGTAGGAACAGTTGACAAAAAAGAAAAAAATGTCAAAAAACCTATCAGAGGTCATTATGACAAAGCTGGCGTATCTTACAAAAGATACCTTAAAGAAATTAGACTAGGCGATGAAGCTACAGAACTAAAAGCTGGTGATAAGATCACAGTTGATATCTTTGAAGAAGGTGAACTAGTTGATATAGTTGCTATATCAAAAGGTAAGGGAACTCAAGGTGCTATCAAAAGATGGAACTACGGAAGAGGACCTGCAAGCCATGGTTCAAAATCTCACAGAGTAGCAGGTGCTAGAGCAGCAGGTTCTGACCCAGCTAGAGTATTCAAAGGTAGAAAAGGTTCAGGAAAAATGGGACATGACCGTGTTACTATCCAAAATGTTAAACTTGTAAAAGTAAACGCTGAAGATAGCTACATCTTAGTAAAAGGTGGCGTTCCAGGACCTAAAGGCGGCCTTGTAGAAGTAAAAAGCGCTATAAAAAGCCTAGACTAAGGAGGAGAAAATGCCTAAAGTAGATATTTTAAATATAAAAGGAGAAAATGTTGGTTCTCTAGAGCTAAACGAAACTCTATTTGCTACAGAAATAAGCGAACACGCTGTATATGAAGTAGTTAAAAACCAACTTGCAAATAAAAGACAAGGTACTCAATCAGCTAAGACACGTGCTGAAGTACGTGGTGGTGGTAGAAAACCATTCAGACAAAAAGGAACAGGACGTGCTCGTCAAGGTTCTATAAGAGCACCACACTTTACAGGCGGTGGTGTAGTATTTGCACCAAAGCCAAGAGACTACAGCTACAAATTAGCAAAGAAATTAAGAAGAAAAGCACTTTACTCAGTACTTACATCTAAACTTGAGAACAATGAACTAGTAGTAGTTGATAGCCTTGCCCTAGAAAATTCTAAGACAAAAGAAGCAAAGGCTGCACTAAGTGCCCTAAACGCTGAAAAGAAAGCATACGTAGTAACAGCAGAAAGAGATGACCTAGTATATAGATCATTTAGAAACCTTGCTGGCGTAGACGTAGCTGAGGCAAGACTAGTAAATGTTTATGATTTAGTAAGACACGACAAGTTAGTAATTACAAAAGATGCAATTGCTAAACTTGAGGAGGTATTTATCTAATGAAAGCACCTTACCAAATAATCAAAAGACCAATTATTACAGAAAAAAGCATGGAAATGCTTGATGAAAACAAATACACATTTGAAGTAGACAAGAATGCAAATAAGCCACAAATCAAAGAAGCAGTAGAAGCAATCTTTGAAGGCGTAAAAGTAAAATCAGTTAGAACCATGAACTATACAGGCAAAAAAGTAAGAACAAGATATGGTTATGGTAAAAGAAGTGACTGGAAAAAAGCTATCGTTGAACTAACAGAAGATAGCCAAGCAATTGAATACTTCGACGGACTATAAGGAGGGGTTAAATGGCTATTAGAAAATTAAAACCAACTTCAAACGGACATAGAAATATGTCAGTAAGTACCTTTGAAGAAGTTACTACATCAAAACCATACAAGAAACTTACAACCGACCTTAAGAGCAAGGGCGGAAGAAACAATACAGGTAGAACAACACTAAGATTCCGTGGTGGCGGAGTTAAGAGAAGATATAGAATTATCGACTTCAAAAGAGATAAGGACAATATCCCAGCAAAAGTACAAACCATCGAATACGATCCAAACAGAAGCGCATATATCGCACTAGTAGCATATGCTGATGGTGAAAAAAGATATATCCTAGCTCCAAAGGGACTAAAAGTAGGCGATGTAATCGAATCAGGATCTGAAGCTGATATCAAACCAGGTAACGCACTAGAGCTAAAAGACATCCCAGTAGGTACAACAGTACACGCTGTAGAACTTAGAGCAGGTACAGGTGCAACACTTGTAAGAAGTGCAGGAACTGGCGCTCAACTTATGGCAAAAGAAGGAAACTTTGCAACACTAAGATTACCTTCAGGCGAAGTAAGAATGGTACACCTAAACTGTAAAGCAACAGTAGGAACTGTAGGAAATACAGAACACGAGCTAATCAGAGTAGGTAAGGCTGGTAAGAGCAGATACCTAGGCAGAAGACCTCACGTAAGAGGATCAGCAATGAACCCAGTTGACCATCCACACGGTGGTGGTGAAGGTAGAACAACAATCGGTAGACCAGCACCAATGACACCATGGGGCAAAAAAGCAATCGGTGTTAAAACAAGAAATGCTAAAAAACAATCTTCTGCATACATCGTAAGAAGAAGAAACGAAAAATAGGGGGATATAATGGCTAGATCACTTAAAAAAGGACCATTTGTCGATGATCATTTAATGAAAAAAATCGAAGCTTTAAATGAAAAAAATGAAAAGAAAGTTGTAAGAACATGGTCAAGACGTTCTACAATATTCCCTGAATTTGTAGAACATACAATCGCAGTACATGACGGAAGAAAACACGTTCCAATCTATATCACAGAAGATATGGTAGGTCATAAACTAGGCGAATTTGTACCAACAAGAACATTCAGAGGCCACGCTAAAAAGGCAACTGAAATGAAAAGCAAAATGAGGTAGGAGAAACTAATGAAAGTAAGAGCAATAGCTAAATATCAAAGGATATCTCCTCTTAAAGTTAACTATATAGCAAGAGAAATCAGAGGCAAACAAGTTGATGAAGCACTAAATATCCTTAGATTTACAAACAAAAAAGGTGCTAGACTACTTGAAGATGTACTAAAAAGTGCAATTGCCAACGCTGAAAACAACAACGGACTTGACAGAGAAAATCTAATAGTTGAAAAAGCATACGCAAATGATGCACCAACTATGAAAAGATACAGACCTAAAGCTAAGGGTGCTGCATACCCTATATTAAAAAGATCAAGTCATATCGGCGTAGAGTTAGCGGATATAGAGGAAAGGTAGGATTAATATGGGACAAAAAGTAAACCCTAAAGGATATAGAGTAGGCGTAATCAAAGATTGGGATTCAAAATGGTTTGCTGACAAAAAAGATTTCTCAGACCTTCTAGTAGAAGACTACAAAATAAGAGAATTCATCAAAAAGACAGCATACGATGCAGGAATCGCAGATATCGAAATCGAAAGAGCAGTAAACAATCTTAAGGTTACAATCTTTACAGGAAAACCAGGAATGGTAATCGGTAGAGGTGGAGCTGGAGTAGAAGAGTTAAAAACAAAATTAGAAAAAATAGCTCCTGGTAAAAGAATCATCATCAATGTTGAAGAAATCAAATACCAAGACCTATCTGCTCAATTAGTTGCTGAAAATATAGCAAGCCAACTAGAAAACAGAGTTGCATTTAGACGCGCAATGAAACAAGTAATCGGTAGAACAATGAGAGCCGGCGCAAAAGGAATCAAGACAATGGTTTCAGGAAGAGTTGGCGGTGCTGATATGGCAAGAAGTGAAGGATACTCAGAAGGTACAATTCCACTTCAAACCTTAAGAGCAAACATAGACTACGGATTTGCTGAAGCAGATACAGAATATGGTAAGATTGGTTGCAAGGTTTGGATCTATAAAGGCGAAGTACTTCCAGGAGAAAAAGCTGAAAGAGAACCAAAACTAGCTGCACCACAAAACAACAGAAGAAGAAAAAGAAATAATAGACGTCCAAACAAAGCTAACGCAAAGGGACAAAATTAGTCTTAAAGATTAGGAGAAATTTTTATGTTAATGCCTAAAAGAGTTAAATATCGTAGACAACATAGAGGCAGAATGAAAGGTAACGCTAATAGAGGTAACCAACTAGCTTATGGTGAGTATGGTTTACAAGCTCTAGAAGCTTGCTGGATGACAGCAAACCAAATCGAGGCTGCTCGTCGTGCGATGACAAGATATATAAAAAGAGGCGGAAATATTTGGATCAAAGTATTTCCAGACAAACCAGTATCTAAAAAGCCTGCAGAGGTAAGAATGGGTTCTGGTAAAGGTGCACCAGAGTATTGGGTAGCCGTTATCAAACCAGGAAAAGTACTATTTGAGATGAGTGGTGTTAGTGAAGAAGTTGCAAGAGAAGCTATGAGACTTGCTGCACAAAAACTTCCAGTAAAGACAAAATTCATCCAAAGACTTGAAGTAACAGGTACGGAGGAATAAGGATGAAAGTAAAAGAAATCAGAAATTTATCAGATAGAGATTTAGATAAACAGCTATTTGATTTACAAAATGAGCTTTTCAATCTTCGTTTTAGGCTTGCCACAGGTCAATTAGAAAACCCAGCAGCTATTGGAACTGTTAAGAAAGATATAGCTAGAGTAAAGACTATCCAAACAGAAAGAAAGCTACAACAGGGCAAGGAGGCTTAATCTTAAATGGAAAGAAATAGAAGAAACGTACGCCAAGGCGTGGTAGTTTCAGATGCAATGGACAAAACAATAACAGTCCTTGTAGAAGAAAAAATACCACACCCAGTATACAAGAAGAGAATAAACAGAAGCAAAAAATACAAAGCTCATGATGAAAATAACGAAGCTAAAGTTGGCGATAAAGTAGTAATAATGGAAACAAGAGCCCTATCTAAAACAAAAAGATGGAGACTAGTACGCATTAGCCAAGCGGCAGAAATTGTTTAATTGATAAGGAGATTATTATGATACAACAAGAAACTCGTATGAGAGTTGCAGATAACTCCGGCGCAAGAGAACTTTTAGTAATCAAAGTTCTTGGAGGAACCAGAAGAAGATATGCTAATATTGGTGATGTAGTAACTTGTTCAGTTAAAAGTGCAACACCCGGCGGAGCGGTAAAAAAAGGTCAAGTAGTAAAAGCAGTAATAGTTAGAACAAAAAGAGGACTAAAAAGAGTCGATGGTTCAACAATCAACTTCGATGATAATGCTGCAGTAATCATAAAAGATGACCTAACACCAGTAGGAACAAGAATCTTTGGACCAGTAACCAGAGAGCTAAGATCTGAAGGCTTTATGAGAATTATCTCACTAGCACCGGAAGTATTATAGGGGGATAAAATGCATATAAAAAAAGGCGATAAAGTCCAAATAATATCAGGTGAATATAAAGGACATGTTGGAGAAGTATTACAAGCTTTCCCAAAAGAAAATAGAGTAATAGTTGAAGGTGTAAACGTACAAGTAAAACACCAAAAACCAACCCAAATGGGTGGCGAAAGCGGAAGACTTGAAAAAAATGGTCCTATTGATGCATCAAATGTACTTCTATATTCAGAAGAACTAAAAAAAGGTGTTCGTACAGAAATAGTTTACGAAGATGGTAAAAAAGTTCGTAAATCAAAGAAAACTGACGAAAAATTCGACTAGTTGATAGGAGAAACTATGACAAGCAGACTTAAAGAAAAATATCAAAATGAAGTTGTTGGTAAGTTAATAGAAAAATTTGGTTACCAAAACGTAATGGAAGTTCCAAAGTTAACAAAAATAGTTATAAACTGCGGACTTGGAGAAGCAAAAGATAACCAAAATATCTTAAACTCAGCAAAACGTGAGCTAAGCCTAATAACTGGTCAACAACCAATAGAATTAAAAGCTAAAAAATCAGTAGCAAACTTCAAACTAAGAGAAGGTCAAGCAATTGGTACAAAAGTAACCCTAAGAAGAGAAAAAATGTATGACTTCCTAGACAAGTTAATCTCAATTTCACTACCAAGGGTAAGAGACTTTAGAGGAATAAATCCAAACTCATTTGACGGAAGAGGAAACTATTCACTAGGTATCAAAGAGCAACTAATCTTCCCAGAAATCAAATACGATGATGTAGACTTCCTACACGGAATGGACATCTCAATCGTAACAACAGCTAAGACTGATGAAGAAGCAAAAGCATTCTTAGAATTAATGGGAATGCCTTTTAAGAAATAGAAGGAGCAAAAATGGCTAAGAAGTCACTAAGAGCTAAACAACAAAGAAAACAAAAATTCTCAACAAGAGAATACACAAGATGTAAACTTTGTGGAAGACCACACGGCTACTTAAGAAAATATGGAATCTGCCGTATTTGCTTTAGAGAACTTGCAAATAATGGACAAATTCCAGGAGTAAGAAAAGCAAGCTGGTAATTAAGGGGGAAAGATAATTATGATGACAGATCCAATAGCGGATATGCTAACAAGAATCAGAAATGGTAATAAAGCAAACCATAAACAGGTTTCACTACCATCTTCTAATGAGAAAAAAGCTATTGCCCAAATACTTCTTGATGAAGGCTTTATAACAGGGTTTAACGTAGAAGAAGACGGCAAACAAGGTATTCTTACAATAGATTTAAAATATACAGAAAATGGCGAAAGAGTAATCTCAGGCTTAAGAAGAATTTCTAAACCAGGCCTAAGAGTTTACGTAAAAGCAAACGAAGTTCCAAAAGTACTTGACGGACTAGGAACAGCAATTATTTCGACATCAAAAGGACTTTTAACAGACCGCGCTGCAAGAAGCGAAAACGTAGGCGGCGAAGTTATTTGTTACGTATGGTAAGGAGTAATATATGTCAAGAATAGGTAAACAACCAATACACATACCTTCTGGAGTAACAGTAGAAATAAACGGAAGAAATGTAAAAGTAAAAGGCCCTAAAGGCGAAGATTCTCTAACAGTATCTGAAAGAGTAAGTCTAGTCCAAGAAGGCGATGAAATACTAGTACAAATTCCAGAAAACTACACAAAAGAAGAAAACATCGACCACGGTCTATATAGATCACTACTAAACAACATAGTTGTAGGTGTATCAGAAGGTTATTCAAAAACACTTCAAATCGAAGGTACAGGATATAGAGCTAATAAACAAGGTAAAAACCTAGTAATGAACCTAGGCTACTCACACCAAGTAACAATGGAAGATCCTGAAGGAATCGAAGTAGAAGTACCAAACGATAGAACCATAATTGTAAAAGGATATAACAAACAATTAGTAGGTCAACATGCTGCAAACATCAGAGCAAAAAGAAAACCAGAACCATACAAAGGCAAGGGAATCAGATACACTGATGAGCATGTAAGACGTAAAGTCGGTAAAACAGGTAAGTAGGAGAAAATAATGGCAAGAAAACACAAAAACGATAGACTAATAACTCGTAAAAAAAGAGTTAGAGCTAAAATTTCAGGCACTCCTCAAAGACCAAGACTTTCAGTATATAAATCAAATACAAACATCTATGCACAACTAATTGACGATGTAAACGGAGTAACACTTGCAAGTGCCAACACCCTACAAAAAGAAGTAATCGATGCTTCATCAGCAAACATCGAAGCTGCTAAAAAAGTAGGAAGCGCAATAGCAAAAAGAGCACTCGAAGCAGGCATAGAAGAAGTAGTATTTGACAGAAACGGATATTTATATCACGGAAAAGTTAAAGCAGTCGCAGATGCAGCAAGAGAAGCTGGTCTT
Organism: Anaerococcus kampingae; assembly: GCF_046365475.1. Lineage (NCBI taxonomy): Bacteria > Bacillati > Bacillota > Tissierellia > Tissierellales > Peptoniphilaceae > Anaerococcus > Anaerococcus kampingae. Next base: position 6,479 of record NZ_JBGMEF010000041.1, on the reverse strand, counting down.
AAGTTTTAGGAGGTTTTGAAAGTGAAATATTTATTAAAAAGTGAAGTGGAAAAACTAAACCTCGAAGATAGAGTAGTTGCAATCAACAGAGTTGCTAAAACCGTAAAAGGTGGACGTAACATGAGATTTTCAGCACTAGTAGTAGTTGGAAACTCAAATGGAGTAGTTGGTGTAGGAACAGGAAAAGCTACAGAAGTACCAGAAGCTATAAGAAAAGCAACTGAAAATGCTAAAAAACACATGATCGAAGTACCATTAGTAGGTACAACAATACCACACAGAATACAAGGACACTCTGCAGCAGGAAGAGTACTACTAATGCCAGCTGCAGAAGGTACCGGAATCATCGCAGGTGGTCCAGTACGTGCTATATGCGAACTTGCAGGTTACAAAGATATCAAGGCTAAAAACCTAGGTACATCAAACCCAAGAAACATCATCAACGCATGTGTAGAAGCATTCTCAAACATGAAAACAGTCGAAGAAATCGCAAGACTTCGTGGTAAATCGGTAGAAGAATTTGACTATTAAGGAGAAAACAATGGCAAAAATTGAAATCACACTTAAAAGATCTTTTATCGGTAAAAAAGATGATCAAATAAGAACAGCAAAAGCCCTAGGCCTAAGAAAAATTGGTCAAACAGTGGTAAAAGAAAATAACGACGCAATCAAAGGTATGATTCACAAAATCGACCACATGGTATGTGTCAAAGAAATAAACTGAGGTGGGAAATGAAATTACATGATTTAGCCCCAAATGAAAGATTAAAAGATAAGAAAAGAAAAGGTAGAGGCCCTGGTTCAGGACTTGGTAAAAGATCTGGACGTGGACAAGACGGCCAAAACTCAAGAAGCGGTGGCGGTACAAGACCAGGCTTTGAAGGTGGCCAAATGCCTCTATACAGACGTCTTCCAAAAAGAGGATTCAAAAACATCAACAGAAAGATATACGAAACAATCAATGTTGAAAGCTTAAACATATTCGAAGACGGAACAGAAGTAACACCAGAATTATTATTTGAAAACAAAATCCTAAGAAAAAACAAAGCAAAAGACGGCGTTAAAATCCTAGGAGACGGAAATCTAGAAAAGAAATTAACAATAAAAGCTCATAAATTTACTAAATCTGCTGAAGAAAAAATCAAAGCAGCAGGTGGATCAGTAGAAACTATCGAAGTTAAAAAATGGGTAAAACCATCTAAAAAAGCTTAATAGAAAAGAGTGATTCATGCTAGATATAATAAGAAAGGCAGCTGGAGAAAAGGAAATTAGACAAAAATTTTACTTTACTCTAATGATGCTTGTAATCTATAGATTAGGAAATAACATTCCAATACCATTTATAGATTCACAAGCCCTAGCCAATGCTTACAGCAATGTTGAGGGAACCTTAGTAGACTACCTAAACATGTTAACAGGTGGTGGCCTATCAACCCTATCAATATTTGCCCTAGGTGTACAACCATACATCACAGCATCAATAGTAATGCAGCTTTTAACAGTTGTAATACCAAGGCTAGAAGAGCTAACTAGAGAAGGTGAGCAAGGAAGAAAAACCATCCAAAAATACACCAGATACGTAACCATAGCACTCGCAATATTCCAAGCGATAGCTATAACAAACGGTCTATATGGAGCAGCCCTATCAAATGCAACAGGCTTCCAAAAAATCGTAATGAACGTAGTATTAATCGGTGGAACAATGTTTGTAACATGGATGGGCGAAACCATGACAGAAAAGGGACTTGGCAATGGTACAAGTTTACTAATCTTCATGGGAATCATCGCCTCCTTCCCAAGAACCTTAGCTAGATGGCAAGAAGGTCTACACTACAACACCACAAGCGTACTTTCAATCGCCATCATGTGCGTAATCATAGTACTAATAGTAATGGCAGTAGTAATGATCTCAGAAGGTGAAAGAAAAATTCCAATCCAGTATGCAAAAAGAGTTGTCGGACGTAAAATGTATGGCGGTCAATCAACCCACATACCAGTAAAGGTAAACATGGGTAACGTAATGCCAATAATCTTTGCATCAGCAGTTCTTGCAATCCCATCAACAGTTTCCTTATTCTTTGGAAACGGAAGACAAAGTGGATTAACAGCATTTTTCAATAATTCTACATTTGGATTTGGAGTATATTTACTAGTACAAAGTGTGCTAATATTAATATTTGCTTACTTCTACAATCAAATTCAATTTAATACTGTTGAGTATGCAAAGCAACTTCAACAAAACGGTGGATTCATCCCAGGCATCAGACCTGGAAAACCAACCAGTGACTTCCTAGCCAATGTATCAACAAAAATAACATTTGTAGGATCAGTAGCCCTAGCCCTATTAACTATAGTACCAGCTGTAGCAAGTAGAGTATTAGGACTAGACATATCATTCGGTGGTTCAAGTGTCATAATCGTAGTTGGAGTAATAATAGAAACTGTTAAACAAATCGAAGCTATGATGACAATGAAGCAATATAAAGGATTTTTAAACAGGTAAGACATGAATATAATTTTGTTAGGCCCACCAGGAGCTGGAAAGGGTACGCTATCAAGTAAAATATTAAAAGAAAAAAATGCAGTTCAGATAGCAACAGGTGATATATTCAGATATAATATCTCAAATAAAACTGAACTGGGAATGAAAGCAAAATCTTTTATGGACAGAGGAGACCTAGTACCAGATGAGCTAACAATAGACCTGGTATGGGATACCTTTGATAAACTAGACAAAGAAGAAAATACCATAGTCTTATTTGATGGGTTTCCAAGAAACATGAAACAGGCTAAGGCCTTAGATTGCGGAATGGAAGAAAGAAACACCGAAATAAGCAAGGTGGTATACTTCAACGTAGATAGTCAAATCCTTATAGATAGGATCACAGGCAGAAGAGTATGCCCAGACTGCGGAGAAACCTACCACATTAAAAATCACAAGCCAGAAAAAGAAGGCATCTGTGATAGATGTGGTGGAAAATTAATCCAAAGAAACGATGATAACTACGAAACAGTCAAAAATCGTATCAATATCTACAACGAGCAAACCAGCCCACTTATAGACTATTACAAAGAAGCTGGTAAGCTAATAACAATAGATGGCGCTAAAACTCCAGAAGAAGTTTTTAACGAGTTTAATAATAAATTAGGGGAATAAACTTAATTTATGTTAGAAAAAATAGATGTGATAGAATCTTTCATAGATTTCTAGAACAAAGTCGTTGATAAGAAATAAAGCGTTCAATAGACATTTTAGAGATAATAAAAAGGAGGTTCTATCAATGTCAAAAAAAGATGCTATAGAAGTAACAGGGGAAGTTATCGAAGCCAAACCAAATGCAATATTTGTAGTAAGACTAGATAACGGACATGAAATACAAGCTCATATATCAGGAAAGCTTCGTATGAACAGCATTAGAATATTAGAAGGAGATAAGGTAACAGTAGAATTATCTCCTTACGATCTTAGCCAAGGTAGAATAACCTGGAGAAAGAAGTAGCCCGGCGATATATCGGGTAGTCCCAAGGCAAGATATAAACTTAAGTTAGGAGCAAAAATGAAAGTTAGAGCATCAGTTAAAAAAATGTGTGATAAATGCAAGGTTATCAAAAGAAATGGTAAAGTAATGGTAATCTGCGACAATCCAAAACACAAACAAAGACAAGGTTAGGAGGGTACAATGCCAAGAATAGCTGGTATAGATTTACCTAGAGAAAAAAGAGCAGAAATCGGACTAACATATATATATGGTATAGGTCGTTCAACTGCAAACGAAATACTAAAAAACACAGGAATCAATCCTGATACAAAGATGAAAGACCTTACAGAAGAAGAACTTGGTCAAATCCGTGATGAACTAAACAAATACACAATCGAAGGTGATTTAAGAAGAGAAAGAAATCTCAACATCAAGGCCCTAAGAGAAAATGGTTCATACAGAGGACTAAGACACAAAATGGGACTTCCAGTAAGAGGTCAAAATACTAAAAACAACGCAAGAACAAGAAAAAGCAGAAAGGGTTAATAAATGGCTCCAAAAGGAAAAAGATCTACTAAAGGTAGAAGAAGAGTTAAAAAGAATGTTGAACGTGGCCAAGCACACATTTCATCAACATTCAATAATACAATGGTAACACTTACTGATATGCAAGGTAATGCACTCTCTTGGGCAAGCGCAGGACAATTAGGCTTTAGAGGCAGCAGAAAATCTACTCCATTTGCAGCAGGTGAAGCAGCAGATGTAGCAGCAAAGAAAGCTATCGAACATGGTCTAAAGACTGTAGAAGTTTACGTAAAAGGCCCAGGTTCAGGAAGAGAATCTGCAATCAGAAGCTTACAAGCAGCAGGACTAGAAGTTACAATGATCAAAGATGTAACACCAATCCCACACAACGGATGTAGACCACCAAAGAGAAGAAGAGTTTAATAAGGAGATATTATGGCAGTAAGCAAAGATCCAGTATACAAAAGAGCGAGAGCTTTAGGCATTTCTCCAGCCTACCTAGGATATACAGGTAGTTCAAACAGAGCTCTTCCACAAAGAAGAAGCAAACTATCTGAATATGGTATGCAACAAAGAGAAAAACAAAAAGCTAAATTCATCTACGGAGTAAGTGAAAAACAATTTAGAGGTTACTACGACAAAGCAAGCAGAATGAAGGGACAAACAGGTGAGCAACTTATAATCCTTTGCGAAAGAAGACTAGATAATATAGCCTTCAGATCAGGTCTTGCTAGAACTAGAAGAGAAGCTAGACAAATAGTAACACACGGCCACTTATTAGTAAATGGCAAACAAGTAGACATCCCATCATACCTAGTAGAAGAAGGAGATGTAATCGAAGTTAGAGAAAAATCAAGAAGCAAAGAACTATTCAAAAACATCAAAGAAGTAAATGCATCATTTGGCGTAGTAGAATGGTTAGATTCTGATATAGATAACCTAAAAGTAAAAGTAGAAAAATTCCCAACAAGAGAAGAGATAGATATTCCAGTTGAAGAACGTATGATAGTAGAGTTTTACTCTAAGTAGGATTAATTAAGTTAGAACTAAGGAGCTACCATGATCGAAAAATTAAACACAGATATAGAAATACTGGATATAAACGAAGAAAACCATTATGGCAAATTCGCCCTATATCCATTAGAAAGAGGATATGGTACAACCATTGGAAACAGCATGAGAAGGGTGCTTCTATCATCCTTACCTGGTTCTAGCGTCTCAAAAATACTAATAGATGGTGTACTCCACGAATTTTCAGTAATAGATGGAGTAGTTGAAGACGTTCCTGAAATAATATTAAATATCAAAGGTCTTAGAGTCAAAAAGCACTCAGAAGAAGATGTGACCCTATTTTTAGACATAGAAGGACCAAAAATAGTCACAGCCAAAGATATAAAAGAAGATGCCTTAGTTGAAATAGCTAATCCTGACCATTATATAGCAACAGTAAATGACAAATCTAAGCTATTAATAGCAATGGATGTCACAAATGGAAAGGGCTATAGGATAAGTGAAGACAATAAAGACGAAGCAGATCCTATAGGAACAATCGCTATCGATTCATCCTTCACTCCAGTAGAAAAAGTAAACTACACAGTAGAAAATACTAGAGTAGGGGAATCAACAGACTATGATAAACTAATCATAGAAGTATGGACAAATGGAACAGTAAGCCCACAAGAAGCCCTAGCAGAAGGCTCATCCATCCTAATGGAAAACTTCTCCTTCTTCAACGAACTTCCAGACAAACAGTTCCCACCAGAAGAAGAAGAAATCATAGATGAACAAGAAGAAGAAAGCTTAGACGAAGGCCTAGATAAGACAATCGAAGAATTAGACCTATCTCTAAGATCATTCAATTGCCTAAAAAGAGCAGGATTTGATACAGTGGCAGACATAATAGCAGTTCCAGAATCAGAACTAAAAACAATCAAAAACTTCGGTAAAAAATCACTAACAGAAGTAATAGACAAAATCCACGAACTTGGATTTGTTTTAAAAGATGAATAGGAGGAAAACATGGCAGGAAAAAGAAAGCTAGGTAGAAGAACCGACCACAGAAATGCTATGCTAAGAAACCTTGTAGGATCATTACTTGAAAACGGTAGAATCGAAACTACAGTAACAAGAGCCAAAGAAACACAAAAAATGGCTGAAAAAATGATCACACTAGGTAAGAAAAATACACTTCACACAAGAAGACAAGCAGCAAGCTACCTATATAAGCCAGAATTAGTTCAAAAACTATTTTCAGAAATAGCACCAGAATATGAAAACAGAAATGGTGGATACACAAGAGTACTAAAACTAGGACCAAGAAGAGGCGACGGAGCTGAACTTGCTATCCTTGAATTAGTTTAATAAATAAATGCCCAAAACTCGCGGCTGTGGGCATCAGATAATTTATTTAGATTATAATTTAAATAAAGACCATCCTCAAAAGAGGGTGGTTTTTCTTGTATGACGGGCATGTCC
>NZ_JBGMEF010000040.1:0-1832 GCF_046365475.1 Anaerococcus kampingae | reverse complement strand
TTGTATGACGGGCATGTCCTAAGGCTGGGGTGAAATTCCCTACAGAGCGTAGTTACCAACGAATCTAATAGCGACCCCGAAGTTTTAGGTGGCGACATCTAGGAGAGAAGAACGGGTAGCGAAATCGTGGCTTGACGAACAGAAACAGAATATAAGGCGTAACAGGTGGGCAAGCTAGCAAGAGATAGCAAAGACCCAAAAGGTAACCGTAAACCCAAAGCGTAAATTCTGCAAGTAAACGATGAAAGTATTAGGACTTATCCCGTGAGGTCTCATAGACGACGCAGTAGTAACAACGAACTATGAGAAGTCAGCAGAAGTCATAGTAGGTGGAAACACCGAAGGACCGAACAATTTAACAGCATAAGCAAAATGTATGTAGCATAACAAATCTGACAGAGAAAGTAGAAGAAACGTAAATGAACTCAAAATCTCACACCTAAGAAAAAGTTATGTAAGCGGAAAGGAGCAAGTGCACACATGGAAGATAATTTAATAAATCAAATCCTAAACCCAGAAAATATGCACCAAGCCAAAGTAAAAGTTATCTCCAATAAAGGAGCAGCTGGAACAGACGGAATAAGTGTAGAAGAAATAGATGAATACATCAAAGAAAATTGGGCAAGGATAAGACAAGAAATAATCGAAAGACGCTACAAACCACAACCAGTACTCCGAGTAGAAATCCCAAAACCAAACGGAGGAAAAAGAAAACTCGGAATACCAACAGTAATGGACAGAATAATCCAACAAGCAATCGTACAAGTACTAACCCCAATAATAGATAAAAGATTTTCTGAAACAAGCTATGGCTTCAGACCAGGAAGAAACTGTCAAATGGCAATAACCAAAAGCCTAGAATACTTAAATGATGGATTTGAATGGGTAGTAGACATAGACCTAGAAAAATTCTTCGACAAAGTGCCACAAGATAAACTAATGAGCATAGTCCATGAGCATATCAAAGCACCAGACACAGAGTCACTAATCAGAAAATACTTAAAAGTGGGAATAATGAACAAAGGTATATACGAAAAAAGTGAAATAGGAACGCCTCAGGGAGGAAACCTATCACCACTCCTAAGCAACATCATGCTAGACAAACTAGACAAAGAGCTAGAAGCAAGAAAGCTTAGATACACAAGATATGCAGATGATTGTCTAATATTTGTAGGAAGTAAAGCAGCAGCAACAAGAGTAATGCATTCAGTAACAAGATTCATAGAAAACAAACTTGGCTTAAAAGTAAATGCAGAAAAAAGCAAAATAACAAGACCAAACAAAATAAAATATCTTGGATTTGGCTACTGGAAAGACAACAAAACAAATCAATGGAAAGCACGAGTCCATGAAACATCATTTAAAAGATTCAAGGATAAAATAAAGAAACTAACCACAAGAAAATGGCCAGTATCCCTAGAATACAGAATCAAAAAGATAAATGAAGTAATAAGAGGCTGGATAAACTACTTTAAAATAGCAAGCATGAAAAGCAAACTAAAAAGTTTTAGCGAGCACCTAAGAACCAGACTCAGAATAATATGCTGGAAAATGTGGAAAGTACCAAAGAAAAGACAATGGGCGTTAAGAAAAATGGGAATAGTAAAAGACCTAGCAAGATTAACATCCTATTGTGGAAACAGATACTACTTTGTAGCAACAAAAACCTGCTTAGTAAGAGCAATCACAAAAGAAAGATTAAGTAAAACAGGCTTAATTGACCCTTATGATTACTACATAAGCAGGTCATGTGTAAATTAAATTGAACCGCCGTATGCCGAACGGCACGTACGGTGGTGTGAAAGGGGCTAGATCTTAGCCCCTATTCGATT